>JBCCAG010000091.1:0-9023 GCA_039814955.1 Cyanobacteria bacterium P01_A01_bin.135 | reverse complement strand
ACTCACTGTCAGCACGTCGTCCTCTTTCTTTAAGGAGCGGTAGTCCTTACCGTCTTTGCCTTGGTCATGCACCACGTAGGGACCAAATCGCCCCAGGCTAGCCTTCACCTTCGCGCCGGTTTCTGGGTGCTCCCCCAACAGTCGCGGTAGCGAGAGTAAGCCTACCGCTTTTTCTAAGGTGATGTCATTGATAGTCATCCCCTTAGGCAGGGAAGCCCGCTTTGGCTTTTTCTTCTTGCCGTCCTCTTCTTCTTCGCTCTCCTCACCCATCTGCACGTAGGGACCGTAGGGACCGATTAGCACATAGATTGGCAGCTCTGTCTCCGGGTGGAGACCCAGCTGTTCTGGGCCTTCGGTCTTCTGCTTTAGCAACAGCTCGATTTGGTCTTCGGTCAAATCTGAGGGAGTTAAATCTTGAGGGATAGAGGCCTTCACTGGGCCTTCTTCGCCCTCCGCCTCAATGTAGGCCCCATAGCGGCCAATGCGCACCTTCACGTCTAGCCCGTCCAAATTAACGGTGCGGGCTTCTCCCGGCTCAATCTGGTCTTCCCGCTGCTTAACCAAGGTATCCAGACCGCGATCGCCGTGGTAGAACTCCTTCAGGTAGGGAAGCCAGTCGGTCCCCCCGGTAGAAATGTCGTCTAGGGTCCGCTCCATGCGGGCGGTAAAGCTGGGGTCCACCAAATCGGGGAAATGCTGTTCTAGCAGCGCCGTTACGGCAAAGGCCGTAAAGGAGGGTACTAGGGCGTTTTTGATCATCTGGGCATAGCCCCGATCAATGATCGTGCCGATGATGGTGGCGTAGGTGCTGGGGCGGCCAATGCCTTCGCTCTCCAACATTTTCACCAGCGAGGCTTCGGTGTAGCGGGCGGGGGGCTGAGTTTCGTGACCCACGGCCTCTAGGGTACTGCAGTTGGGGTTGTCGCCTTCAGACAAGGCCGGCAGCACCACTTCCTGGTTCTCAATCGCCGCGTTGGGATCGTCGGAGCCCTCTACGTAGGCGCGGAAGAAACCGGGGAAGTCAATTCGCTTACCGGAGGCGCGGAACAGGGCGTTGTCCACCTGGAGCTGCACCGTGATGTTGGTTTGGCGGGCTTCGGCCATCTGAGTAGCGACAGTACGCTTCCAAATCAGGTCGTAAAGCCGCAGGTCCCGACCCGAGAGCCCGCTCTCCTGTGGGGTGCGGAAACTGCTGCCTGCCGGGCGAATGGCCTCGTGGGCCTCCTGCGCCCCTTTGGACTTGGTGGAATACTGGCGGGGCTTGGGACTGAGGTAGTTCTCTCCGTACATGCTTTCCACACAGCTGCGGGCGGCGGCGATCGCCTGCTGGGACAGGTGCACCGAGTCGGTTCGCATGTAGGTGATGAAGCCGCGCTCGTACAGGCCCTGGGCGGTGCGCATGGTGTCCCGGGCGGAGAGCCCCAGCTTGCGGTTAGACTCCTGCTGCAGGGTAGAGGTGGTGAAGGGCGGCGAAGGGCGGCGGGTAGCGGCCCGCTCTTCGATGCTGGAGACAGCCCAGGTTTGAGACTGCAGCCGCTCCTGGAGCGATCGCGCCTGTTCTTCGTCCAGCAGCAGCACATTGCGGCCCTCGGCAATCTGGCCGGTGGATTCATCGAAGTCGCTGCCGGTGGCGAGCCGGGTGCCGTCTAGGGATATCAGCTTAGCGTCAAACGGCGTCTCGTCTTTGATGAGCTGCGCCTTCAGGTCCCAGTAGGAGCCCTGGCGGAAAGCCCGCCGCTGCCGCTCTCGGTTCACCAATAGCCGCACCGCCACCGACTGTACCCGACCCGCCGACAGGCCCCAGGCAATTTTCTTCCACAGCAGCGGCGATAAACGGTAGCCCACCAGCCGGTCCAAAATCCGGCGGGTTTCCTGGGCATGTACTAACTGCTCATCCACCTCGCGGCAGTTTTCCAGCGCCGCCTGGATGGCGCTCTCGGTAATCTCGTGAAACACCATCCGCTTGGTAGGCACCTTGGGCTTCAGCAGCTGCAGCAGGTGCCAGCTAATGCTCTCCCCCTCGCGGTCTTCGTCTGTGGCCAGCACCAGCTCGTCAGCGTCCTTGAGCGCCTGCTTCAGCTCCTTGACCACCTTCTTTTTGTCCTTGGGCACCACGTAAAGCGGCTCAAAGTCCGACTCCACGTTGACCCCCAGCTTCGCCCACTCTTCGGCTTTCACCGAAGGAGGGATTTCCGTTGCTGATTGAGGCAGGTCGCGGACATGCCCCATCGATGCCTCAACTTGGTAGCCGGAGGGCAAGTAGTTGCGAATTGTCTTTGCCTTGGTTGGAGACTCAACAATGACAAGGGTTGACATGGGCGTTTTGCTCAGAACGTATCAAAAGCGGGTGGTAAAGAATATAGCCTAGCTTAAGCTCGCGGTCAGTGAGCTGGGCGGACAGCTATGCCGATCGCCTTAGACAAAGCCCTGAGTGCAGCAGTTGAGCCCGCATCAACTGACGGCCCCAGGGAAAGGCTCTATTGCTAGATTACCGACATGAATAATCCGTTCAGCATGCTTCTGTTATATATCTTTGTCAAGGATGCGCCAAATCTACCGCGTGACAGACGGCCTTGATGGTTAGTTCAACCAAGCTCTAACTTTCTATCACGGGAAAAACATATTTGCTTAACCGCTACCACCGCTAGTTTAATCAAGCATAAGTTAAGTAGAGCACCGTAAGTAAATGTAGCTGCCAGGGGGGGGGCCGCCCCCCCTTCGCTTAATTATGGCTACCTTGGCTGTCACGCTTGTTGTGGGCAGCGCACAAGCTTATGAGCACGTACAAGGTATGATTGCTGATGTAAACGCTCGTAACCGGTCAGGCCATCAGCGAATTTCTTGGGAACCAGCCCCAGGGCTCTGCTTGGCTGTACCATCGCTCGTTAAACTAGAACAGGTATAGCGCTGACTTCAGTATGGATATTGCTAATCTATCTGGCCAACTCAATGCAGGGGCAATCCTGCCAGAGGGCATCGTTCTATTGACATTGCTGATCGTCCTGGTGGGCGACCTGATTACGGGGCGGACCGCTTCAGCCCGCTGGTCTCCCTACGTTGCCTCGGGGGGCTTGCTGGTAGCGGTTGTATCCCTTTACTGGCAGTGGAACAGCGTTGAAACGGACGCTTTTCTGGGGGCTTTTTCTTCAGACCCGCTGAGCGTAGTATTTCGCGGCATCATCGCCCTCTCCACCGCCATCACGATTCTGATCTCAGTGCGCTACGTCCAGCAGACAGGCACGGCGTTGGCTGAGTTCATCGTCATTTTGCTGACGGCTACCCTGGGCGGCATGTTCTTATCGGGGGCCAACGAGCTGGTGATGATCTTCGTCTCTCTAGAGACACTGAGTATTTCATCTTATTTGCTGACGGGCTACATGAAGCGAGACCCCCGCTCTAACGAAGCGGCGCTGAAGTACCTGCTGATTGGCGCAGCTAGCTCGGCCATCTTTTTGTATGGTTCATCCCTGCTCTATGGACTATCTGGTGGGGAAACTCGGCTAGGGGCGATCGCCGCGCGGTTGGTGAATGGCGACGACATCGGCCTTCTGATTGCCTTGGTCTTCGTGATTGCCGGCATCGCCTTCAAGATTTCGGCGGTTCCCTTCCACCAGTGGTCCCCCGACGTCTATGAAGGCTCCCCGACGCCGATTGTGGCCTTTCTGTCCGTGGGCTCCAAGACAGCAGGCTTTGCTCTGGCTGTGCGCCTATTGGTGACAGCCTTCCCGCTGATTGCCGACCAGTGGCAGTTTGTGCTTACGGCCCTAGCGGCCCTGAGTATGGTGCTGGGCAATGTGGTGGCCCTAGCTCAGACCAGCATGAAGCGGCTGCTGGCCTATTCCTCCATTGGTCAGGCGGGCTTTGTGATGATTGGCCTCGTTGTAGGCACAGAGACTGGCTACGCCAGTATGGTGTTCTACCTGCTGGTGTACCTACTGATGAATCTGGGTGGCTTTGCCTGCATCATCCTCTTCTCCCTGCGCACCGGTTCTGATGAGATCACCGAGTATAGCGGCCTGTACCAAAAAGACCCGCTGCTTACCTTGGCCCTGAGCGTTTGTCTGCTGTCGTTAGGGGGCATTCCGCCGCTGGCGGGCTTTTTTGGCAAGATTTACCTGTTTTGGGCAGGTTGGCAGGCCGGAGCCTATGGTCTGGTGCTGCTGGGCCTGGTTACCAGCGTCATCTCCATCTACTACTACATCCGCGTGGTGAAGATGATGGTGGTCAAAGAGCCCCATGAGATGTCCGATTCGGTGAAAGCCTACCCGGAAACTCGCTGGGACTTACCCGGCATGCGGCCCATCCAAGTAGCCATCATCGTTACCCTGGTGGGCACCTCTTTGGCGGGCATTCTCTCCAATCCGCTGTTTAGCCTGGCCAATGGCTCAGTGACCCGGTCACCTCTTTTCCAGGCGGCCACAGCGCCGCCTGCTGCCCCAACAGCCGTGCTTCCTATCCCCGCAGATCAAGTTGCGCCGCTCTAGCCTAACCCGCAAGGGGCCGGTTCCACTTTCATAACTTTGGGCCAGCGGCAGCTCTGTTAAGGGGACTGCCGCTGGCTTTGATCCACCGGGCAACAGCCGTTAGTCTGAAGAGGCAGGGAGGCCTTCAGCCACCGCGATCGCCCCCAGGACCGACGCTGCTACCTGCGGCGGGACTGAAATTGCCTCAACGCCCCACTCGATTAAGGCAGGGATGACCTCGGGCGCGTAGCTCGGCAAATCGCCGCAGAGACTGGTGCCAAGGCCAAGCTGCTTAGCACCGGCAATAAGCTGCGAGACGGCCTGCAGTAAAGCAGGGTGCGCTTGAAAGGTACGGCTTAGGGCTGGGTGGTTACGGTCCGCTGCAAATATGAGCTGCGTTAGGTCGTTGCTGCCAATCGCAATTCCCTGGACGCCCGCTTTAGCGTACTCCGGCAGGAGAAATAGCACTGAGGGCACCTCCGCCATAATCCAAAGCTGAAAGCTCTCCACGCTAGCTAGCCCGGTTTGATAGGCCATTTTCCGCGCGGCGACAACTTCCTCTGCTGCCCGCACAAAGGGGAGCAGCAGCCGGAGGTTAGAATAGCCAGCCTGCTGAACCTGACGGAGGGCCAGTAGCTCAGTTTGCAGCAGCTCTGGATAGCGGCTGTAGCTGTAAGCGCCGTGCTCCCCCAAGGTGGGGTTACGTTCCTGTGCCGCGGGTGCCCCTTCCAGGTGAGAAAACTCATCGCTGCGCAGACTTAGGGAGCGGTAAAAGACAGGATCGGGGAAAACCGCCGCCGCTATTTGACTAACACAGGCCGCAATCCTCTCAATTAGCTGCGTTTGCCGGCCGGTGGCGAGCCAGTGCAAAGGGTGTTGGTTATTGAGTAGCGGCAGCAGCAGCAGCTCCGATCGCAGTAGACCAATGCCGTCGATGGGTACCTGGGTAACGGTGTAAAGCTGGTCAAGATGGCTCAAGGTGAGCATCAGCTTGGTTTTAGCCGGGCTGCGGGGTTCGGAGAGGCTGCAAAAGCTGCCCATGGGCCGAATGCGAAACTCCTCCTCTGACCCGGAAACAGGTGATCTAGCGACGGGACGCTGGGGGGGAACATGGTGAGACTGGGCGAACCCATCAAGCCGGGTTACCAGGCCGCGATCGCCGTCCAGCCTTACCCTATCGCCGCTGTGTAGCTGCTGGGTAGCGCCGCTGACACCGACCACAGCCGGAATCCCCAGCTCCCGAGTCAAGATAGCGGCATGGCTTGTCAACCCGCCCTGTTCCGTCACCACCCCCGCCACCCGCTGCAGCAGCGGTAGCCAGTCCGGGGTAATGTCGATCGCCAGAATAATTGCGTTGGCGGGCACCCAGTCTCGGGGAGAATTCACCCGGTGTAGCGACCCACTGACCTGCCCAGAGGAGGCTGCGATTCCCCTGAGAGTCGCGTCGGCGGCTTGGCTTAGCTCGGCTACGGCCATCGTACGGTCTCCCCCTGGGGTCCAAGCACCTGCGGCTGACCAGGGGGTAATGTGGGCAATGTGGATGGTTTTGTTTTGATGGCGATCGCAGCACAGTAGCCACTCTACGCATCGGGGGAATGGCTGATTGACCCAGCGCTCTGCCAGGGAATTCCCTAGGCTAACAAGCTGCTGTCGCTGAGGAAGAGGAATCACCCCGTCGTGGCCCTGATGGCTCAGCAGCCGGTGCTCTAGGGGCAGCGCCTTAGGAAAGCGGCTGTGCAATTGGGTGGGAAAGCTTGTCTGCCCATCTGTCCCGTTCTGACTCCCCTCTGGGGTCAGCCAGTAAGCGTGGGTTTGCTGAGCTGCTATAAAGCGAGTTTCACCTGTGGCCCTATCTACCTGGTACTGCTCTGGGGAAGCCTCCCCAGAAGCAAGGATTTGCCCCAGGCCACGAACCGCGTTCAGGTGCATCTGGCTTTGATCTATCTGCATTACCCCAGAGGCGATCGCTGGCAGCAGAGGCTGAATTAAGACAGCGAGCTCCACCTGCCCCAGTGAAATCCCCTGTCGCCGCCAGTAAAATAGGCTCTTTGCCTCGAAAAGCTCTGCCCAAAGCGCTTTAATTGCCTCACCGACCTGCTCTGCATTGGCCATCGCCAAATGGCAGTTCAACAGGCTTGAAACTGGGGTTGCCGCTAGTGAGCCCGTTGAATCAGGGAGAGCGATGGAAGGCCGCAGAGTTACGGCAGCGCACTGCAGCGCCTCAAGATGGGGCTCTAGCGCCGAGCGCCAAGCCATTGGGAAAGGCCGATCGGCCCGCTGCTGAAGTCGCTGCCCCACTTGTTGAAGCTCATAGGTATCTTCTGCCTCCACTTGCAGGGCCGACTCAGGAATACCCCGGGCCGAGGGTTCTTCCCAATCGACCAGCGCTAGAAACTGACGCCGCAGAGACGCCGGGACCACTAGACTTGGCAGGACCCGGTACCCTTGGCGCACCGCAGCAGCGAGGTAGCTCACTGGGTACCCCACCACCTGCGGAGCTTCAGCCTGAGGATCGCTGAGACGATAGAAGGAGACCATACCTAAGCGAGGGGAAGGGAAGCGCTAGCGAAAAGACGAACAAGCGACAGTCGTTCTTGGAAAATACAGCGGAACCTCCGCAGCGATAAATTAACTACCCACAGGATAGTGGCAAGTGGCGCTAAGCGTAGAAATAATCTCACCTTGGACAGCTTTCGATCGTGAATAAATGTGAAGTATCGCCCGCTAGCGCTGCCGTTTAATCCTGTCGTTGGTGGTGGAGCAGCGCCTGGTGGCGCTCAAGCTGTCTACGCAGCCATAGATGCTGGGGGTCGACGATAATCAACAAACCTGTCGGCCTTCAAACCAAGGTGATACAGTGAAGGACCGGCGCAGCAATTGTGCCGCTGATTACCCTACGTGAACCCTCCCGAGCATGGTCCAGGCCAGCGATCTAGCCCCGTCCGCCACCAGCGGCATTCCCGAAATTTCAGCGCCCCCCTTTCAGCTTCCCAGCGCTGACGATGACAGCATTTCCGACGTTGAGTTTCATCAGCAGGTGACCGTTGCTTGGCAAATTTGCCACCGCTTTGATCTACAGACCGACATCTGGCGAGGGCAAATTCTTAAAGCCGTGCGCGATCGTGAGAGCCGTCGAGGCGAGGGCCGAGGCAGCGGTTTTTTGAACTGGCTAAAGGATCATGAAATTAGCAAATCCCAGGCCTATCGACTGATTGAGCTGGCGGACAGCGCCGACGCGGTGTTTGAAGAGGGCTGGCTGCAGCCGGAAGATGTGAATCAGTTCAGCAAGCAGGCATTTATGGAGGCGGCCCAGGCCTCTCCAGAGGTGCGGCAGTTGGTGAGCGAAGCCGCCCAACGAGGCGATCGCATTACTCGCCAGGGGGTGCGGCAACTCTCCGATGACTGGAGCGCCATGACCTCGGAACTGGTGCCCGATGCCCTGCGGCAGAAGGTGGCCAGCGATGTGATTCCGACCCGCTACGTGGGGCCACTCGTCAAAGAGCTAGAGAAGCTGCCTGAGGCTCACCAGTCGGCGCTCCAAGACGAGCTAAAAGAGAGCCCAGATCTGGACACCCTGAAGCAGGTGACCGCCGACGCCCGCTCCCTAGCCAAATACCTGAGCGCCGCCGAGCAGGTGCAGGCCATCCGCGACACGGTGGATATGGAAGCGGCCCTAGATGAGGCCTTTCGGGTGGGCTGCTTGACGGCGGTGGCAGACATGGTGCAGCAGGCTGGTCAGCTAGAGCAGGCAATTGCCAAGGTCTACACCACCTGGAAGCGGGTGACGCAGCTCTCGGAGCGGGCCTACGTCGACAGCGGCGCTAGTACCCCAAATTTGCGATCGCTGCTAGCACATCTAGAGCCCTTAACTGGGGAAACCGTGGAGATTCACCTAGGCGAGCCGGACGGCGGCTTTTTCCGCCAGGTACGTCTCACCATTGATGATGAAACGTGATGGCCCTTTGTACAGATATGACAGTACAGATATAGCAGTGCCATGTCTCTAGCAGGTGACCTTGGGCTTACCCCAGGGCAGGCGATGTGGAAGCTAAGGACGCCGCTAGCTCCGCTGGGCTCATGGACTCGTAGCGCTCAAACGGCTGATGGATCCAGGGGTCATCCTGCAGATGAGTGACGTAGTAATCCGGCTCAACCACCGAACAGCTCTTATACCAGAGCACTGCCGTCCGCACCGCATCGATATAGAACCCATAGTGGTGCTGCAGCCAGTCTACGCTGCGCTCTAGGGTGATGCCTGAGTCTACTAAGTCATCCACCAGCAGCACCCGGCTGCCCAAGTTAGGCGTAGTCTTGGCTAAATGCTCTGAAAAAACGATCTGCCCGCGGGAGCTGTCGCTGCCCACCCCTCGGTAGGAACTGGTGGCCATCACCGCTAGCGGCACATCAAACAGGCGCGCCAGGGTGTCACCAATGCGCAAGCCCCCCTTAGCGATGCAGACGATTTGGTTGAACGTCCATTCAGAGGTGTGAATGCTGACGGCGAGTCGGTCAATGCTGTCGTAATACTCTGGCCAAGAGATATGCAGATCTGCCATGGGT
>JBCCAG010000910.1:0-1700 GCA_039814955.1 Cyanobacteria bacterium P01_A01_bin.135 | reverse complement strand
GTGCTACCAAGGTGCCGGTACAGCATGTCAGGGTGTTGCGCTTGGGAAGGCATGGCGGTTGATGGCGAACTACACCCTTGTTGTACCGGAGCCGGTGCGCCGCCGTATCTCTCTTAAGGGCCATCGCGCCGCGCTATCATAGAAACTCATAGTCGTTACGACTACCGATTGTTCGCCGTGCAGTGGACAAGCGCCACAAATAGCCTAGTTCTGAGGAATACATAACATGGCAAAGCTAGCTCAAAGGCGACCCGAGAATGCTGCTGGCGACCTCTACGTGGACCGCACCTGCATCGACTGCGACACTTGCCGGTGGATGGCCCCGGAAATCTTTAATCGCCAAGGGGATAAGTCGGCGGTGCACCATCAGCCTCAAACTGAAGCTGAGCGTCTCAATGCCCTAGAAGCGCTATTGGCTTGCCCTACCGCCTCCATCGGCACCACCACACCCCCAAAAGACATCAAGCAGGTCCAGCAGCAGTTCCCGCTGCCTGTAGAAGGCAACGTCTACCACTGCGGCTACCACTCCGAGAAATCTTTCGGCGCGGCCAGCTACTTCATTCAGCGGCCCGAGGGCAACGTGCTGGTGGATTCCCCTCGATTCACGCCGCCCCTGGTCAAACAGCTAGAGGCCCTGGGCGGGGTGCGCTACCTCTACCTTACCCACCGGGACGATGTTGCCGACCACCAGAAGTTTCACGACCACTTCGGCTGCGATCGCCTGCTGCACGAGGATGACATCACCAACGGTACGCGTGGTGTGGAGCAGCCCTTGCGCGGCAGTGACCCCATCGAGGTAGCCCCCGACCTGACGGTCATTCCCGTGCCGGGGCACACTAAAGGCCATACGGTGCTGCTGTATGACCAGAAATTTTTGTTTACTGGGGACCACCTGGCCTGGTCCTGGCGGTTAGAGCAGCTCTACGCCTTCCGCAACTTCTGCTGGTACTCCTGGCCAGAGCTGAAGCAATCTATGTACCGGTTAGCGGACTACTCATTTGAGTGGGTGTTGCCGGGTCACGGGCGGCGCTACCATGCGGACCGGGAAACGATGGCGGTGGCGATGCAGACCTGCTTGGACTGGATGGAAACAGTTTGATGGCTCGGTAGATTTTTCCTCGACGCTCTTCGATCTACCTGGACTGAGCGATGGGCCCTGGCGCATCGGGAACGGATTAGGAACGGGTTAGGAACGGGCTGCTCCCTAGAGTAAAGAGCAGATAACGAAAGCCCGCCCTCACTTCGGTCAAAAGACTATGTTCCTGAATCGTCATCCACAGCTATTAGCCGCCATAACTGCCATTGGCGTCCTGCTCTTAAGCCCAGCTCACAATGGGTCAAAGGGAGTCTCTACGCCGCTGGCGAGCCATCTCACTCGACCCCAGCCCGCTGCTGCCTCCCCCACTGCGATCGCACCGACGCCGAGCGTTCCGATGCAGGTTCTCGATCGCCACGGACGGTCTGCCACCGAGGTGGTTGACGGTAACCGGGTACGCCTACGCATCCAGCTCGCTAACCGCTCAGTGCGCTCCCAAATCGTTCGCTTTGCGATCGCCGAGAATGATGCCATCGCCACCTGCGCTATTCCTGCGGGCCGTCGTCGCTGCACCACTGCACCACTTTCTACCCGGGGCTGGCGCTGGCTAAATCGCGAGCCGCAATTGCAGCGGCAGATTGATGCCTTCGTGCAGGATGTTCCC
>JBCCAG010000813.1:0-2133 GCA_039814955.1 Cyanobacteria bacterium P01_A01_bin.135 | reverse complement strand
CTGAGGCAACTGGTTCAGCCTCAAGCGGAATAACCTCAGTTTGAGCGGCGGTTGGCGTTAACGGGATAGCGGCGATCGCCGGCTGGGCTAAAGCGAAACCGCAGGCTAGCATGAGGGCTACGGTAAAACTGAGGGCTTGGGTGAGCATCACACTACGCTCCGAAGACTAGGATGGGCGCGATCGCATTTTAATCTTCTCCTAGTTTGGCGCAGCTCTAGTAGCCGAGCGCTCCTACAGATAGCCCAGCGTCACCGGCTTGCATAATGCGACCCTCTAGCCAGAATTTGCACGCGTCCTCAGACTCAAACAAATACTGCTTAGCGATCGCCGGGTCGTAAGCCACCCAGTAGTTCCGACCGCCCCAGGTCTGGCGCGTCACGTGAAACTCAAATCGATGTCCCTGTCGTAGACCGACGAGCCGGGTCAAGGAGAGCCAGGTTGATGCAGGTGAATTTGGTACAGCGGGGGCCAAACCGTTAGCCGTAGGGGAAAATTGCATGGGGAACTCCGTGAACATCGGTAAGGGGGGGAGGTGGCTCGAAGACCTAAAGTAGCCTGAGGTCGGCATCAGCACAATTGGAAGAAGGCTTGTACACCGTTGACCCCAGTATTCCAAGTTTGACGGGTAGAAAAAATACGGAAAAGTTGAGGTTTGTTCAGGAGCTGCTCAAATTAGTTCAGGTTGTCGGCCATGCTGTCGGGTGATTTGGAGCACCTCCACGGGAGGAGCTAACTACGTTCAAAGAAATCTTGCCAGAAGTCTTGGTCAGCCTACAGGTCAGGTGAGGGGACGTAGGGATATCCTCACCTGCCGCTTGGCTTGCTTCCAGCGCAATCCACTACCCCACAAGCGATTCCTACCCCGGCGCTGACTTCAAAATTCAACCGTAACGGTAAAACCGTAACCCCCTACCACAAAAGGGCTTCCGCTTTTACAGCATTTCGCGCCATACTGACAATATTCATGCCTATCCATCCATAACCCCATTCATACCATCCATACCTTCCCTGGTGGACCGTCATCATGATTGACATCGTAATCGTACTTGCATTTGTAATTGCGGGGGCAGGCATCGGCTTTTACAGCGTCGACCTGCTCCCCAGCGAAACCCTGGCCCAAGTGAGCAGCATCGAAGGGCTCAGTACCGTCCTGGCTGCTTTTGGTGCCCTGATTGGTACAGCGGTTGGGCTGGCAGCCCAGACTGGCTACCGGCGCGTGGAGCGCAGCCTGCGGCAGATGCCGGTTGACATGCTCCTTAGCCGCGCCGTGGGGCTGATCTTAGGATTGCTGGTGGCCAATCTGCTGCTGGCCCCCCTGTTTCTGCTGCCCATTCCTGAGGACTTCGCCTTCATTAAGCCCCTCGCCGCTATTTTGGGTAGCGTCATGTTCTCTGTCTCCGGCATTAGCTTGGCGGATATCCATGGCCGCACGCTGCTTCGCCTCATCAACCCCAACAGCGTGGAGACCCTGCTGCTCGCGGAGGGCACCCTCAAGGCCTCCGCCGCCAAGATCCTCGATACCAGCAGCATTATCGATGGCCGCATCAGCGAGCTGCTGGACACCGGTTTTTTAGAAGGGCAGCTGCTGGTGCCCCAGTTTGTGCTGCAGGAGCTGCAGCAGGTGGCCGACGCCTCTAACGACCAAAAGCGGGTGCGGGGGCGACGGGGGCTAGATATTCTGCAGCAGATGCAGGCCAACTACCCCGAGCGCATCGCCATTCACCCAGCGGACTACGACGACATCCCCACCGTAGACGCGAAGCTGGTGCGCTTTGGACAAGAGATCAATGGGGTACTGCTGACCACAGATTACAACCTTAACAAAGTGGCCAGCCTGCAGCAGGTGACTGTGCTCAACATCAACGACCTAGCCCAGTCCCTGCGGCCCAGCTACCTGCCTGGGGATAACCTCAACCTGAAAATATTGAAGCAGGGCAAGGAGCCCGCCCAAGGGGTGGGGTACCTGGATGACGGCACCATGGTGGTGGTAGAAGAGGGCAGCGACTACTTGGGAGACGATCTAGAGGTGGTGGTCACCGGGGCGCTGCAGACCTCGGCGGGGCGGATGATTTTCGCCAAGCCTGAGTCGGTGACGGCTTAGCCTTGGCCCGTCGGCGCGATCGCCAAAAGCT
>JBCCAG010000882.1:0-1821 GCA_039814955.1 Cyanobacteria bacterium P01_A01_bin.135 | reverse complement strand
CAATGCTCAACTGCTGCGCCAGCACCAGCAGACAAACCAGCAGCTCAAAGCGACCCTCAATGAGCTAAATCTGGCGCAGCTGCAAATGATCCAGCAGGAGAAAATGTCGAGCCTCGGGCATCTCATTGCCGGAATCGCCCATGAAATCAATAATCCCACTGCGTTTATCTACAGTAACCTTGGCTACGTCCAAAGCTGCACCCAAGATTTATTGAATTTGATCAGCCTCTACCAAAACACCTACCCCGAGCCACCCCCAGCGATCCAAACCCAGAGCCGAGCTATCGATCTTGCTTTTATCCAGAGCGACCTACCCAAGGCACTTACCTCAATCGAAGTGGGTGGCGAAAGAATTTGTGGAATTGTGCGATCGCTGCAGAATTTCTCCCGGGCCAATGAATCTAGCGCTAAGTTTGTCGACATTCACCAGGGGCTAGACGATACGGTTACTATCTTGAGCCATCGCACCAAGGCTTGCCCAGAGCATCCCGAAATTCAGGTGGTGAAAGATTACGCTGCTCTACCCGAAGTTGAATGCTACCCTGGCTTGCTCAACCAGGTATTTGTCAATCTGATTGCCAACGCCATTGATGCCTTAGAAGAAAAGATAGCGGCCTCCAACGGCGCTGCGCCGCGCTGCTCCCCCAAAATTATCGTGAAAACCGCCTTGGTCGAAGGCCAGCAGGTGGTGATCACCGTCAGTGACAACGGTCCTGGCATCTCCCCATCGGTCCAGCAGCATATGTTCAATCCCTTCTTCACCACCAAACCCATTGGCAAAGGGACCGGCATTGGATTGTCAATCAGCTATCAGATCATCACCCAGCAGCACCAGGGCAATTTAGCGTGCTTTTCTACCCCCGGGCAGGGAACGGCGTTCGTCATTACTATTCCAGTTCAGCAGGCCGGTTAGGCCTCTTGCAACATCGCCAGGGCCTCCCGCGCCGCCGCCTGCTCCGCCAGCTTTTTGGATGGGCCTTTACCCTGGCCCCACAGCTTGCCCTGCAGCCACACCTGGGCCACAAACCGCTCCGGATGGCCGTGCACTAGCTCCACCTCCTTGACCCGGTAGTCGGGCCTCGTTTGGTACTGGCCCTGGGTTAGGTCCTGCAGCGCCCCTTTGTAGTTACGGTGGGCGGGGTCTTGATGCACCGCTTCGGCAAATTCTCGCAGGTGAGGATCGAGCCAAGGGTGGACTAGCGACAGGTCTTGAGTGCTGAGGTAGAGGCTGCCCAGCAGGGCCTCAAAGGCGGCAGCCGCAATAGAATCCTGGGCAGCGACGTCAGCGGCAGCGGCGGCGCTCATCAAAACGTACTGAGACAGCCCGTAGCGCTGGGCAATTTGAGTCAGCAGGCGATCGCTCACTAGCACCGACCGGATGGCTGACAGCTCCCCTTCTGGCAAGTGGGGGTAGGCCGTGAATAGAAACGAGGCGCTGGCCAGCCGCACGACGGCATCCCCCACAAACTCCAGCCGCTCGTAGTTGCGGGCTGGGTCAGCGGTGACGTGGGTGAGGGCCTGGTCTACCAAAGGCCATTGAATTGACCCTCGGTTAACGTTTGACTCGGTGAGCCCGAGCTTGGCGATTAGGGTTTGCAGCGATCGCAGGCGGGGTAGGGGAAGCGGCATGGCAGCAGGGCAAAAAATAGAGGGAGGAGGACATAAGCCGGGTTCTGTTCTCCTGAGGGAGGGCGGTTATCTATCTGGGACCTGCGTTACCGCAGGCCTCAAGCGGTTCTTAAAGCGGAACTGGTAAAAGACCAACCGTGGTTCCTTTGACCTTGCACCCAACCGGGGTTTACCGAGCCAGCACCTCTCGAT
>JBCCAG010000122.1:0-8068 GCA_039814955.1 Cyanobacteria bacterium P01_A01_bin.135 | reverse complement strand
TTTTTCAGCGCCCTCACCTTTCATTCGGAGCGACGACGGTAGGTAGAAATCGTCGAAGTGCACAATATCTACGCGCCGCCCGGTCGTTTCCAACTGGGAGGCCAAGATGTTTGCGAGAGTCGATTTGCCCGCGCCGCCCTTGCCGTCAATTGCGACGAGAGTGGTCGAGTAACTAGACTCAAGCGATAGTATTTGCTGAACGATTTCGGATGCCTGGTTCACCATTTTCCTGCCCAGCTAACTATATATTCAACGTCAGATGTGGCGGATAACACCCCATTCCCCAGAACTTATCAGGCAAAAGTGGTGGATAACACCCTACTTCTAGTGATTATCCGTCACATCTGACGTCTAACTCCAGAAATCTAGGGTGTTATTTGTCACCCTTGCTGGATAACTCTGATATCTAGAGTGTTATCCGGCGAAAGTGATGGATAACACGGCTATATCGGGTGTTATCCATCAGTTGACCTGTCGTCATCACCGCCGCCCCGCCTGCTTGATTAAGTGAGACAAGTGCCTCGTACAAAGCACTACAGCCTCAACCCAGAACGTAGCTCTCAGCGCCCTTCTATTCCTCTATCGCCACGTCCTGCAAATCGAGCTGCCCTACATTGACAACATCATCGCGAGCCTGCTCTATGGCAACGGGCTCAGGCTGATGGAAGGATTAAGGCTACGAGTCAAAGACCTGGATTTCGAGTATCGGCAGATCACGGTACGAGACGGTAAGGGAAAGAGAGACCGCCGCACCATGCTGTCAGACTCGCTCGTGGAGCCACTTCAGCAGCAGTTAGAGAAGGCAAAACGCTTGCAAGGCAGGCTTGGCGGCTTAAGGGGAACTATAGAAGTAAGAAACGCCGACCGGCAAAGTGCTCATCACTCCTTCCCCAAGCCCCTGGGCAGCTCCCCATAACTGCTTAGGAGTAATGAAGGATTGCTTAGGAGCATCCCAAAATCACTCAGCAGCGAATATAGAGCTGTTCAGTAGCAATTCAGAACTGCTCGCCAGTAATGTAGAACTGCAGATCAACCCCGTGGAACTCCTCAGCAAGATTCTAGAAATGCTGAGCAGCATCAGAGAACTCCTGAGTAGGTCTACAGAACTGCTGAATAGCCCTTCAGAATTTCCAAGCAAGATTCTAGAACTTTTAAACAGACCAACAGCTCTCCCAAGCAGCGCCGGTCGACCTGCTAGAGCGATCGCTCTAGCAATACACCACCCGTCAACCCCTGAGCAAAAGCAGCCGCCCGCTTATCACCCGCGCACAATTTAGCTAAAAGCGACGTACGCACCGCACCGCTAGTCGTGGAAGCCACCCTAGTTTATGCTAGTGGGTGGAATTGCCTGCCTGCGGCCTAAAATTCTGCAAACTGTCACAGTTTGGTCGCTGCAGCTTCGTTCTGCAAATGCGATGTTCTCTTTCCCCTCTCAGCTCTACCACCTTCTAGCGTTTGTGATCTCTGCTAGCGTCGTTCTGCTGAGCACCCCTATCGTGCGCAGAATTGGCCTCACCAGCGGCCGGGTTGACCAGCCCAACGAGCGCAAAATGCATCACCAGCCCATGGTGCGGTTGGGGGGCATCTCAATTTTTCTAGGAGCCTTGACGGCGCTGCTCACTGTCTGGGCCCTAGGCGGCTTTGGCATCTTGCCCCCTAATAAAGAGTACGAGATTTGGGGGGTTACCATCGGTGGGCTGGCCTTTTTTCTGATTGGCCTAGCGGATGATTTGTTTGATCTGTCGCCTGTGGTCAGGCTTGCCCTCCAGGCGCTAGTGGCATCTGCAGCCTGGCAGGTAGGGGTGAAAATTGCCTTTATCGACATTCCCCTGCTTGGGATCACCCAACTACCAGGGCTGCTCAGCCTACTGGTTACCGTAGTCTGGCTGGTGGGGATGGCCAACGCTATCAACTGGATAGATGGCTTAGACGGCCTGGCCGCTGGAGTGTCTGGAATTGCGGCCGTGGTGATGCTAATCGTCAGCCTATTTATGAGCCAGCCTGCTGCGGCCCTGATTGCCGCCGCCCTGGCAGGAGGAACCCTCGGCTTTCTGCGCTATAACTTTAACCCGGCCCAGATCTTTATGGGGGATGGGGGGGCCTACTACATCGGCTTCACCCTAGCGGGTGTCGGTGTGATTGGGTTAATTAAGAGTTTGACCACGGTGGCGGTGCTGCTGCCTTTTTTGATCTTAGCCGTCCCGATTCTGGATATGTCGGCGGTGATTATTGACCGGCTGCGCCACGGCAAGTCTCCTTTTGCCGCCGATAACCGGCATCTGCACCACCGGTTGCTCAACGCCGGTATCTCTCACCGACTGACGGTGCTGTTCATCTATTCGCTGACGCTGTGGGTCGGCAGCTTGGCGATGGCGATCGCCAGCATTCCCAGCGGGGCTGTCTATGCCACCGCCGCAACGGCACTGCTGATCTACACCTGCTGGAAAGTAAAAGCCACCCGCATGGGGTGAGGGACGATCTGTGACTCAACCTGCTGAAGTAAAAAGCGCTGAAGTAATCTGTGTGGGCACCGAGCTACTGCTGGGGGAAATTCTCAACAGCAACGCTCAGTTTCTAGGGCAACAGCTGGCTCAACTGGGCATCCCCCATTACTACCAAACCGTGGTGGGGGACAACCCCCAGCGGCTGCAGAAGGTGCTCTCGTTAGCCTGCGAGCGATCGCGACTGCTAATTTTTACCGGCGGTTTAGGACCCACGCCTGATGATTTAACCACCGAAACCATTGCCGGCTTTTTTGATGCGCCCCTAGAAGAGCGCGCCGAGATTTTGGAGAGCCTAGACCAAAAGTACGCCCATCGCCAACAGGCGATGGCGGTGAGCAATCGTAAGCAGGCCCTGCTGCCCCAAGGCGCGCAGATTTTGCCTAACCCTATCGGCAGCGCCCCCGGCATGATTTGGAGCCCGGTCCCCGGTCTCACCCTGATGACCTTTCCGGGCGTGCCCCGCGAAATGCAGGCCATGTGGCAGGAAACAGCGGTGCCCCACCTCAAGGCCCAAGGCTGGGTGACCTCAACCCTGGTCAGCCGCGTCTTGCGCCACTGGGGCATTCCGGAATCTACCTTGGCGGAGAAGGTGCAGGATTTCTTTGATTTAGAGAATCCAACGGTGGCTCCCTATGCGGGTAAGGGTGAAGTGCGTCTCCGAATTACGGCTAGTGCTGCCTCGGCGGAAGCGGCCGAGGCCCTGATTGCCCCGGTGCAGGCGGAGATTGAGGCGATCGCCGGTGGCGACTGCTTCGGTACAGATGACGATACTCTGGCCTCTGTGGTGGGGCGCTATTTGAGCCACGCCGGCCATAGCCTGGCGGTAGCGGAGTCCTGCACGGGGGGAGGAATCGGGGCCCAAATTACTGCGGTCCCTGGCAGCTCGGCCTACTTCAAAGGCGGGGTCATTGCCTACGACAATGCGGTTAAGCAGGCTGTCCTCGGTGTTGAGGCTGAGGCGCTACAAGCCCATGGCGCTGTCAGCGCTATGGTTGCCGAACAGATGGCTGTGGGGATCAAGGATCAGCTTCAGACGACCTGGGGACTCAGCGTTACAGGGGTGGCGGGTCCGGATGGCGGAACGCCATCTAAGCCTGTGGGTCTGGTATATATTGGGCTGGCCGGCCCGGATGCCGTTCAGTCTTTCGAGCACCGCTTCGCTTCCTACCGCGGCCGCGACTGGATTCGCTGGCTCAGCACCTGTAGCGCCTTAGACCATCTGCGGCGGCAGTATCTGCCATCACCTAGCGACGCCTAGCGTCAAATATGCCTTCCGACAGGAAAAGCCTTGAGCTGATCTATATCTTAGGTTGATGGACGACGAGGCTGGTCACTCTCAGGGTTGAATCAGCCTTGATTATTTCCGTAAATTCGCTATGATAAGTTTAAGGTATTTCGACCAGCACTTCAAAGCGATGTCTTTGACTTACGTGTCGATGAGTGGCAATGCTGATTCGGAGCAGCTTTGTCTGAAGTAGCGCATCCCACAGGATATGCTACCAAGCTATGCCACTAAACGTAAGAAGTACCAGTCTGCATGTGACAGTTTGCGTCACGGTGTCTGTATTTGGAGCAACTAAGGCGATGGATTTCATCGAGGATCTATTAGGGAAGCTGAAGGATTGGGTTCAGCAATTGCTGGACGCCCTGTCTGGCCCCGAACCTGAGCCCGAACCTATTCCTGTGCCCGTTGATGGTCGTCGCTACCGGTAAGTGGATCTTTCCTACAGATCTTGCGGTAGGTGATGTCTCAGTATTCCATCCTTGTCTTGCACGGCCCCAACCTTAATCTGTTGGGTAAGCGAGAGCCCAGCGTTTACGGTACGTTGACGCTTGACGAGATAAACGCATCGCTAGCATTAGCAGCAAAGTGCCTGGATGTGATTTTGACGACGCTTCAGTCAAATCACGAGGGTGAGCTGATCACCTGTATTCAAGATGCCTTAGGCAAGCAAGATGGAATCTTAATCAATCCTGCGGCCTACACCCATACGAGCGTAGGCATCCGAGACGCGATCGCTGCTGTTGCTCTGCCTACGGTAGAGGTGCACATCAGCAATGTTCACAGCCGAGAACCGTTTCGCCACCGGTCATGCATCGCTCCGGTCGCCATTGGGCAGATAAGTGGCTTTGGGGCGGATAGTTATTTGCTTGGTCTGCAGGCCTTGGTGGGCCATTTAAAGAAGGCGCAGGCCAAGGTGAGCGCAGCGCCCTAGCTTAAGCTGTCAGCTATGCTCTGGCTGGGGCGAGCCATCCGCGCAGCGTCCGTGAAAGTGTACCCAAGAATCTGGGCGACGTCAGCGCCCCCTCAGCCGGCCAGCCCTGCTCCTCCGGTAGCCAGAAATTGAGTGCGTACCAGGTGTCAGCGTCGTAGCTGCCGGTTGTCTCTAACCCATAGCGCGACTGGAGCTGCGCTACGGCTGTAGCTGTTTCTGCTCCATAGCGTCCATCTATTGGGCCGTGGTAATCTCCCAGCGTTGCTAGGACGCTCTGTAGGGAGGCTACCGCGTCTCCATTGTGGCCGAGGCCCATTGAAGTGGGTTCTAGGGAAGCGACGGCAGATTTGTATTGGCTAGGCGCACAATTAGGGGGCATAGGGCAGGACCTCATCGTCGAAGGGGGAGACCAGGGCGTCGTGGGAGTAGTAATCCAGGCGCAGGTGCTGCTACTGCCGCCGTGAAATCACCCTAAGGCTCTCCTCTAGTTGTATTTTCAGTAAAAACAGATACCGTTTCCCAAATTGTGGCGAAACTGTAACAATTTTTTGGCGAACGTCAAGGTTGTGGGGCGCTCGCTCCAGGGTTCTACAACTGTTCAGGAACGTTCAGGATCTATCGCGCTGGCTCGCGGTTGCCGATGAGCGGCCCTCACTTTCCTGCTTAATCGCGACTAGGGTTTCCTCTAGAACGTTGCGGTAAGTATTGAAAAACAATCCCCGAATGGCATTGCCGCCTTTAGGTGAAACAGTGACCTGGTGGGTGATCAACACCCGATCGGCAGCGCCGTGGGTTTGCGACGGAACCGTCTCGAATCGCCAAGTTCCCTCTAGCGCCTCGAGATCTCCTTCTACAAGAGAAAAGTTGATTTGGTCGGGATAGCTCAGGGTAGCTTCAACGACGATGCGGCTGCGGCGGGTAATCAGAAAAACCTGAACCACGTTTATCTGCTCAAATACCCGGCGATCGCCGCCGGACTCCAGCAGGCGGCTGGCTTCCGTATTGGGTAAGAACTGGTCGAAGTTATTGTAGTCCGTGACCACCTGCCAAGCATTATCGACGGGCGCATCGATCAAAACGCGTCCAGTGAACTGGCCGTCGGTGCCGACTACGGTGGCTTCCCCTCCTTTAAGGACCGCCTGCTCCTGTGCCGGAAGCTGGGCAAACGCCACTGTTTGGGCCACCGCCGGGGACAGCGTCGCCGACAGTAGCGAGGCTGTTGCTAGGGCGATCGCCACAGCCGCCGCTAGGGCTATATAAGCTTTACGAAATTGGGGCATAAATTTTCCACTATTGCGCGCCGCAGCGCTGCCTGGGACGATTTTACAGAAAGTTCTGCTCAAACCGCTGCTGTGGTGGCCGCTCCCATAACTGGTTGGCGCAATGTCTGCCCTACGAAGGTGTTAGGTCAAGAAAAAGCTTCAGTAAGATCTGTGATGCTACTGATTGCGGTAGGCAGAGAGCCGGAAGAACCCACAAGGCTTGTTTCTCCTACTGATGACCATGAGGACATTACACCATGAATTTACGTGAGCGCTGGCGCCCTATTTTAATATCCGTCTGTCTAGGCCTTGTCCTAATCGTGGTGGCCTGCAGTCAAATTAAGTCCCCTTCTCCCTATGACCAAGTGCAGGAGGAGACCACGGGGCGAGGCGCTCAGGTTGCTGTTGACAAAACAGCGGAGAATGGCTCGAAGTTTAACCAGTTCTTCCCTAAGCAGGTATCGGGCTACAACATTGTCCCCTCACAGGAGAAGCGTGGCTTCGCCGAGTACAAGGTCAACCAAGACGGCAGCACCGTGGCCATGTTGTCCATCAACGACACGATCAGTAACCCTTCTGCCGCAGATAAGTACCAGTCCAGTAGCTTTGACGTGGCGGGCTACCCTGCTGTCGATCAGGGCAGTAAGGGGACAGGGCTACTGGTAAATGGTCGCTATCAGGTCAAGGTACTAACCCGCGACGACGCCTTCACCCGCGACGACCGCCTCGCTTGGCTGCAGAAGTTTGACCTAAAGGGCCTCTCCCGACTCGAAGCGCAACAGAGTTCAGCTGCCCCCGCCTTGGGCAACAAAGCGCCGCGCCTACCCAGAGCGCTGTCGCCCCAGCCAGCCACCTAGCGCCATTACCTGGAAGGATGTTGCCCTTGGCGATGGGCGGCATGATTATGGCCGCCCAGACCTTGTTCAACGCTTAAAGACTGCTACAGACGCTTGATGACTTAGACCAGGAGACCCCGATGAGCAAACCAATTTATGAGCTAGTAGACGGGCTTCCCAAAGGAGGCTTGACGGTAACGGCGCTCAAATCAATTGACTTTTTAGTGCCGGGCAAGTGGGATAACCTGGTTGGGTTTGACAACACGATTCGAGCGGTGACAGGCGAGACGGACGAAGCCTTTGTGAGGCAGATCGGCGAGCGGGCCGTAGCGCTGTTTAACGACAAGTCCCAGGGGTATCAACGGGCGCTGTGGCTTTACGACACTGTTGATTCTGCCTCAGGCTTGCTCGGCACCGCCGCGCTGGCCAATCGGGTTGGGCAAGATACCTTTTTGAGCTTCTTGAAGCGTTTCACCCCTAAACCAGAGAAGGCCCAGAGTATCGATCTGTGCGTGAAGTTAGTGGCTGAGCTGGTGGCCTTTTGCCAAATCAACGGCATCCCCGGTGACAGCATTGGGGAATTTGCGGCTTCTCTGCAGGACTACGGCGGGGAGTCTTTGATGCGGATGGCGGCGCTGGTCAGCTTCGATGGCTTGGTGCCGCTAGGACCTACGTTCGCCGATCAGGCCCTCTCCACTCTGCGGAACATCACCCCCTCGGAGCTAGAGCGCAACTCGACCTTCAAGGGGATCCGGGATCTGATTCCAGGCCGCAGCAGTGCTGAGCAGCTCGATTTTATTAAGCGCAGCACTGATTCTACCGAGGGCTGGATGAAGAACTTTGTCGCCCAGAAAAATATCACCCAGAAGGGTATTCTAGACCGGCTGCAGGGATTCATTGAATTCTCTGAGGACAAGGTGGATTACATCGGGGCCCTGCTGGATATGAACGTCAAATATTACCGCCATACCGGTATTCAAACCTTGACGCGGCGACTGGTTGAGCGGGCTGTGGCCGAAATTTAGCCGCTGGAAGAGCTAGTAGCCGCGCGAGATATCTGCTTTACCTCGTCCAATAGCCGAATGATCGCCTCAAATTGGTAGTCATCGGCAAGCTGCTGGAGGTGGCGGGCAAGTGGCGCCCGCTCAGAGGGAATCTCCGCAATTAGCTGTGCCACCCGCCGTCCCTTGAGGCTGGCTGCCGCTTGGCGGAGCTGGCTACGCCAGTCCTCGGGCAGATCGCCTAGGTCA
>JBCCAG010000904.1:0-1741 GCA_039814955.1 Cyanobacteria bacterium P01_A01_bin.135 | reverse complement strand
GTCCAAGGGATGGGAGAACTTGATACTTGGAAATCGCATCGTCCAATCTTATCGCGTTCGGATCTAGACTGGCCAATCTCGCCGTCGCTATCGCCTAGACTGCACCCGCCTCATCAGGGGCAGCAGCTTATTTTCCACAATAGGCCTCAGCCGGTCACCCCACAGGGGGTTGTCCAATACCTGCCATAGCGGGTCGCGGCGGTTCTGCGCCAGCATTTTCAGCGCCCGGCGCAGCTGATGCTGGGTGCGCCCCTGCAGTGCTTGGGCAATTTCGAGCTCCCGCTGGACATGGGCTAGCTGCCCCTTCACCTGCTCTAACTCTGATTTAGCCGCTGCCTTACGGTTTGCCCGCGCCGCCTGCCGCTGGGAAACGCTCTCGGTGGGCTGTACCTGGACACTGTCCTGCGCCGCGCCGTAGGCCAAGTTAGCCTGCTGAAAGGCCTCTAACGCCGCCTGGAAGTCTGTCCCTTGCTCGGCAATTTGCGCCCTTAGCCGGGCGCTAACGTAGTCATAAAGCTCCAGATCTAGGGCATTAAACTGCCTGATGGTGGCGATCGCCCGGCGGGGTAGCTCATCCCGCTTGCGGCGCTTGAGGTTGACGTTCAGCTTTGGGTAAGGGGCGGGGGTCCAGCCCAGGCGCTGCCCCAGCAGCAGCAGGGTGGCGTCAAACTGCTCCGAGGTGCCCGCCAGCACAAAGTGACGCTCTAGATTATGCTTAGCCAGCTCTAGGTGCTCTCGGGTGCATTGCCCAAACTTGACGATGCCCCCTATCCCAGACAGGTGGCGGGTCTGCACGTTGTTGGTCTGCTCTTGCATGCCGCAGCTCACGTAGTCGGTGATGTCGCGAGCGGCTTTAGCCACGGGGTAGCCGGAGTGGTCGGGGCTGTTGAGGATGTAGTAGTAGTGGGAGATTACCCGGTCCACCGGGTGGCGGAGCATGGTGAAGTAAGTCCAAGGCTGGGACAAATGGCGGTGGAGGCCAAAGGGCATATGGCCGTGGATCAGCCGCAGCTGTCGCCGCTGCGCCTCTGGCATCGCCTCCATTTGTTGATGGGCCTGGCGCTTGGTGTGGTAGCTAGTCTGCTCGCCGTACTGACCGGTCAAGATGCTGGCCATGGTGGTTCCTGCCGCCTTGGGCACATGCAGGAAGATTAGGGTCTTGTCCGCTGCGGTATCTGCTGCGGTATCTGGCGCAGTATCCGCTGCCGTATTAGCGCCAGCCGCCGCGCTATCAGAACTGGTAGCCATGTAGCGCAATCTCCTTTGCAAAAACCTCTTCGATCAGCTGGCGCTGCTGGGGAGTATACACCTCGCTGTAGGGGCGGCGATCGCTGCGGCGGTCGGCCTTAGCGCGCACCGTCAGGGATCCGTCAAAGGGAATGCCGAGCCGCTCAAACACCTCGCTCAGGCCCTCAGACAGGGTCTCGTAGTAGAGAATCTGGTCCACGAGCACGCGATCGCCCGTCAGGTCGGTGTAGTAGGGGTAGTTGAGACAAAAGTCCCCCTGCTGTAGGTATTCCTCAAAGCTCAGCTCGCCGCCGCTATCGTGGCGACGCATGTGGTAGTAGGACAGGGTCTTATCCCAGGGGTTGCGCTCCACGCAAAACTTGAAGTACTGATTCCACACCTGGCGCGGCACCCGGCAGCGAATGGTGGCCGCGGGCAGGTGGTTGTAAAAGGCTTTGCCCGCCTGGTAGTCCCTGAGAGTGGGCTTTAGGGGGTGGCGGTGGCGCAGCCGCAT
>JBCCAG010000263.1:0-5419 GCA_039814955.1 Cyanobacteria bacterium P01_A01_bin.135 | reverse complement strand
CGAGCGGGTAGCGATGCCCACCACCTGCTGGGTTGGCCCCTCCCGCAGGGCAAGGGCGATCTGGTCTCTGACCTTGTTCTTAACCTGGTTGACGATAGTGTTGTGGAAACTGGCCTCCGCCATGCGCATCCGCAGATAGTCCAGGTTGAACTCCCGCGAGTGAATTAGATCTGGGTTGCCCTCCATTTTGCGGATGGTGTTGAGGGCGAGCTGCAGCCGCTTCTTGAACTCCTGGTTTCTAAATTTCTCAAATCGATGTTGCTTCTCCAGCGCTCTAAAGCGCTGCTGCTGCCGCAGGAGGGCAATGCCAAATGCCCCTGCCATCACCATTAGGCTAAGTCCCCAAACCGCGTGGGGCCAGACGATGAAGCTGGTCTGGGCCGGGGGAGGGGGAGAAGTTGAGGCGAGGGTTGTAGTGGGGCTGGAGTTAGTCATCGTGCTTGAAAGGGCGGCACATCAAAATTAGGTAAGCCCTGTGGAGCAGGAAGGGAGGGGGCTGCCAGTATACCTCCATTCAGGGTCTGAGCAGAAATACCCGGATGATCTAAAAACCTGATTGCCATATAGCAATCCTAAAAACTTGATTGCCATGTAGCAATTCTAAAAACCTGGTTGCCAGGCAGCAATCCTAGGTGATTTGTGACGGAGTCTCACCCCATGGTAAACCTAGGCCGATGGCCATCTACGATTCCCCCTATGTCCCCCCAACCCCTGTCTCACCTAGCACTCGACCCAATTCGCCTGGTTGCGACCGACGTCGATGGCACCCTCACCCAAGCTAGCAAAATGACCTCGCAGCTACTGACAGATCTGCTGCGGCTACAGCAGGCCGGCGTAGACGTGATGTTAGTGACGGGGCGCTCCGCCGGTTGGGTGAGCGGGATAGCCCATTACTTCCCGGTGGCCGGGGCGATCGCCGAAAACGGCGGGGTGCTGTGTGCTGCGGGTGGGGCAGCAGGGGGATACCGGGTCCTGGATGGGGCGATCGCCGCCGATGTCCCGTCCCACCGGCGGGCTCTAGCAGAGATGTTCGCCGCCCTCAAAGCCCTTGTGCCGCGCCTGCAGGCTTCAGCAGACAACGCCTTTCGGCTTACGGACTGGACCTTTGATGTGGCGGACCTGACCCCGGAGGAGCTGCAGCGGCTGGGGAACCGCTGCCGGGAGCTGGGGTGGGATTTCACTTACAGTACGGTGCAGTGCCACCTCTACCGGCCAGGGCAGACGAAGGGCAATGCGATCGCCCATCTGCTGCAGGAGCGCTACCCCCACCTGCCGGCCAATGCCCTGCTGACCCTGGGGGATAGCCCTAACGACGAGTCGATGTTCGATGGGGCGCGCTTTCCCTGCTCGGTGGGGGTGGCCAATCTGCGCCAGTATCTAAGCCGGCTCACCCACCAGCCCCGTTACCTGACTCAAGGGGACGAATGTGCCGGATTCCACGAGCTGGTCGAAGGGCTGTTGGCAGTTTGCCCATAGGTTAGATACAGTCTGAGATGATGCTGTATTGCCGGATGAGGAGCCGCCATGCCGGGGAAACCCGTTTTTGTCCAGCTTGTATGGGAAGACCCGGTGGAAGGCCCCCGTAGCGCAACGCTGCAGACCCCCATTACCCTGGGGCGGGACATCGAGCAGATGCCTAAGCAAGTGAGCGGTTTGGCAACTTCCTACCTGGAGCTCGACCACAAGCAGGTGTCTCGCTACCACGCCCTAATCACTGCCACCAACCAGCGGCTAACGGTTACCGATAAGAGCGCCAACGGCACTTTCCTCAACGGTCGCCCCATCGCCCGGGAGGGACAGGCCATTACCGCCCGGGACACCCTGCGGGTGGGGCCATTTAAAATTACCGCTTCCCTTGTCCGGGACGGGGCCACCAATGCAACCGAGCTCAACCCCGATCGCAGCCAGGTGGCAGGCGGGGGCAGCGGCCCCAACGCTCTGGTGATTGCCCTGGTGGGGGCGCTGATCCTGCTGCTGATGGGAATTGGCACCTGGGCGATCGCCCGGGGACTGTTGGAGCGAACCCGCCCCGCCCCCAGCGAGGGTAATGCCGCCGAGGCATTGTGGGCAATTTCCTCTGAGGCAGACTGACCCTTGGGGCGCTGGCGCTACTGGGGGAAAAGCGGGCTCTTGGGCCTGGCCGCGGCGCTTGTCGTGCTGCTGCCGCTCCCGAGCTGGGCTCAGCTCGGACCACTCAACCTTGCCCAGACGGGTGAGGCCCAGCCAGTTAATGTCAGCAGCGCTCCGGTGGTGGTGGATGGGCGCGTCATATTCGAAATTCAAGGGGCGGGGGGCTTTTCGGCAAGGGAACGGGCGAAGCGCGTCAACGCTGCTTTGGCGGAGCAGGTCCAGCGGGCCGAAGCGCCAGAGATCGACGCTGTTCAAAATCGAGATAGGGACCTAGTCTATCTGCAGCCTGCGGGCAGCGATGAGGTGCTAGTTACTGTCACCCCGGCGGACGTGGCGGCATTGGGACAAGCGCCCCTGCAGCAGGGGCGAGAATGGGCGGTGCAAATTGAGGCAGCGCTGGAAACAGCGGTGGGGGAGCGCCAGCCGGCCTATCTGCGCCGCGCCGGGGTCTACGCGCTGGTACTCGTGGGAGGGGCGATCGCCCTGCAGGTGGCGCTGCTGGTTCTAGGTCGAGCGGTGGCCCGTCGCCTTGGCCAGTGGTTTGAGCGGCGGCCGCGCTTTGAAGATTGGGAAAAACCCGTCGCCCTGTTTTGGCGGCTGGGGCTTTTAGGGGTCACCGTCGGGCTGTGGCTGACGGTGGGCTTCTATGTCACCGATATATTTCCCGTCATCCGGCGCTGGCGCTATACCCTGGACAATATTCTCAACGCCAAAATCGTCAACCTGGGGAGCCAGCCCTACTCAGCCCTGGAGCTACTGCTGCTGGTGGGGCTGATTGTCGGGGTTTGGTTCGCCGCCAACCTCGTCACGCGGCTGCTGCGCTTCCATCTGCTAAACCGGGCCCGCCTCGAAAAGCGGGTGCAGGACATCCTCACCGTCCTGATTCGCTACACCCTGATTTTTCTGGGGACTGTGCTGCTGCTGCAGGTCTGGGGCATTGACCTGAGCTCCCTAGCAATTATTGCCAGCGTCCTGGGTGTGGGGATTGGCTTTGGGGTCCAAAATATCACCAACAACTTCATCAGTGGCTTTATCATCACCGTGGAGTCGCCCATCCAGGTGGGGGACTTCGTCAAAGTGGGGGACCTGGTAGGCTCTGTAGAAAATATTGGGGCCCGCAGCACCGAAATTCGTACCCTGGACCAGGTGACCATCATCATCCCCAATTCCCGGTTCCTGGAGAGTGAGGTAATCAATTGGAGCCATGGCAACCCGGTGTCGCGGCTGCATGTGCCCGTCAGCGTGGCCTACGGCTCCGACCTCGCCCTGGTAAAGGCGGCCCTGCTAGAGGCTATCCGCCGCCACCCGGAGGTGCTGCTGCGCCCCCAGCCCGAGGTGTGGTTCCAGGGGTTTGGGGACAGCGCTTTGGACTTTGAGATCATGGTGTGGACGGGGGACCCGCGCAAGCAGTTCCGCGTCAAGAGCGATTTGAACTATGAGATCGAGGCTAGCCTGCGGCGTCACAACATCGAAATTCCCTTTCCCCAGCGAGATCTGCACCTGCGATCGCCTCAAATGGAGGAGCTAGTCGCCCTGCTTAAGCAAGGGATGCTGAACCAGCCAGCGCAGGCTAACGGCCAGGGAATGGAGCGTTCACCCAACCAGGACCATCCACCCCAGCTCCCCTACGAGGCGGACCAGTGACTATAGACGACGGTAAGGGACATGGCGAGCCCATTTTAGGAGGGCGCTATCAGGTGATTCGGCGGCTAGCGGCCGGGGGCTTTGGGCAGACATTTTTGGCCCAGGATCGGCACCTGCCGGGGCATCCCGTCTGTGTCATCAAGCAGCTCCAGCCCCGGTTCACCGATGAGCGTAGCCTCAAGACGGCCCGCCGCCTGTTCGATACCGAAGCCGAGGTGCTGTACACCCTGGGCAACCACCCCCAAATTCCCCGGCTGATGGCCCACTTTGAGGAGAATCAAGAGTTTTATCTGGCACAGGAATACATTGACGGGGAGCCGTTGGACAATCGGCTGGTGCCGGGCCACCCCTGGGAGCAGCCGCGGGTGGTGGCCTTTCTAGCAGACGTGCTCCAGGTGCTGACCTTTGTACACCAGCAGAATGTCATCCACCGGGACATCAAGCCGGCGAATCTCCTGCGCCGCAAAGATGGGCGCATCGTTTTAATTGACTTTGGCGCGGTGAAGCAGGTAAAAACCGGCATCATGGACCCGCAGAGCGGCCACACTAACTTAACGGTGTCGGTGGGTACCCAGGGCTACATGCCCAGCGAGCAGATCAGCGGCCAGCCCCGCTTCAGCAGCGATATTTACGCCGTGGGGATGGTGGCGATTCAGGCGCTGACGGGGATGACGCCCATGCACCTGCCCATGGACCCCGATACCGGCGAGCTGGACTGGCCGCAGATCGAAGAGAGGGTCAGGCCAGCCCTCCACCCCACCCTGGCAGCGGTGCTGGCGCGGATGGTGTACTACGATTTTCGCAGCCGTTACCTCACTGCCCCAGCGGTGCTGGAAGCCCTACAGACTTTGCCCGCTGAGCTGCGGCAGGCGGTTCCCCAAGCGGTTCCCGCCCCCTCGCCCCCTAATCAGCCCCCTTCCCGTCACAGTAGCCAGCCAACGGAAGTCGTCTCTCCTGCCCAACCGACCTCACCAGAGGCTTCTGGGCTAGCCCCCACTACGCTGCTGCCGGGTAATTCTCGTCGGCTGGCCGCTATCTTGGGAGCGATCGCCTTAGTAGCTGGGGGACTGCTGCTGCGGGGCCTTTGGCCGGTCTTTAGTGGAGAGCAGTCTGCCGAAGCGCCGCTGGAAGCGCCAATAGCCGGTGGTGATGCCGCGACGCTGGATACCCCACCCGACGCGTCCTCCGCTGACCCCGATGGTGCAGCGGAGGACGCGTCGGATAGCGCCACCCCCGAAGCCGAGGCAACCTTACAGCAGGCGGAGACGCTGCGGCAGCGAGGGGACTATACCCAGGCGATCGCCCAGTTTGACCAGGCGATTGCCGCCAATCCTGACCTAGCGGAGGCCCAATGGGGCAAGTGCTACAGCCTTAACCGTCTGCAGCAGCCCGCAGCCGCGATCGCTGCCTGCGATCAGGCCCTAGCCCTAGATCCCGACAACCCCAACGCCCTCTCCAGCAAGGGCTATGCCCTCCAGCTCCAGAACCAGCAACAGGCAGCCCTGGCGCTGTTTGACCAAGCTTTAGCCCAAGACCCCGACAACGCCGACATCCTCACGAATCGGGGCACGGCCCTGCTGGCCCTGCAGCAGCCCCAGGCAGCGGTGGAAGCCTTTGACCAGGCGATCGCGGTAGAGCCCAATTT
>JBCCAG010000447.1:0-4016 GCA_039814955.1 Cyanobacteria bacterium P01_A01_bin.135 | reverse complement strand
GCAGAGCGCCAGCGGCGCGATCGCGCCCCGTTTTGATGCCTACGGTTTGACATAGCAGCTTTCACCTCGCAGTAGATGACGATCGATCCTGCAGCGCATGCAGCCTAACGTACCCATCCTTGACAGAAATGTTTAAGGGGGGTTCCAAGTATTTAGACTTACCCAATCATAGCGAACCAGCCATTCTTCTTAAGGGCCTAGCCGTAATCGTAATGGAGTGGGGTGCTCCCTCCTGGCATCTGCACCCTTTCAGCTGCGTTTACTTACGGCGCTCTACTGATAACACCGCGTTTCATCAAGCACTATTTATTCGCGAGCCCAACGGCACAGCTATACTAATGAATTGCTGATAACGCGGGCGATCGCCACTGTACCCTAGAGAAGAGTTACTACCATGGGTGGAATTCTCGGGATTCTATAGACGCTGTATGGATATCGTCCTCTGCCACACCACCGCCGACTTTGACACCCTTGGGGCTGCGGTGGGGGCAACGCGGCTGTACCCCGGCGCGCGGCTTGTGTTAGCGGGCGGAGCGCACCCCACGGTGAAAGCCTTTTTAGCCCTGCACCGCGATGCGTATCCAATCATTGAGCGCCGTGCCGTTGACCCTGACGCGATTCAAAAGCTGATTATCGTCGATGCCAGTCGCCGCGATCGCCTCGGCCCAGCAGCGGACTGGCTCGATCTGCCCCAGGTAAAGGTGATTATTTACGATCACCATGCTGTACCGGACGAGACGGTACCGGACGAGGCGCATGGCGCTACCACCCATTTGGATAGCGCTGCGTCAAGCCATCCAGTAGAACAGCACATTGAGTCAGTCGGGGCGGCCACTACCCTCATTGCTGAGGCACTGCAGCGCCGAGGCGTTCAGGTTACCGCCGAAGAGGCCACGGTAATGGCCCTGGGCATTCACGCTGACACAGGCTCCCTCACCTTCGATAGCGCCACCGCTCGGGACGCCGCTGCCTTAGTCTGGCTAATGCCAAAAGTTAGCCTCAACGTCGTCGCGGAATACGTCAAGCCGCTTTTACCCACACCGCTGCAGGCCGTCCTGGCGCAGGCCCTGACTCAGGCGGAAATGCTTCAGGTGAATGGAGCGACCCTTGCCCTGGTACGCCTTCAGCTAGACGCCGCCCCGCCAGGGCTCTCTAGCGTCGCCTCGCGGCTTTTAGACCAGCTAGACTGCGAGATTTTGATTTTGGCGGCGCAGCACGGGCCCCAAGACCAAAAACTGACGCTGATTGGCCGGGTTCAAACGGGGCTTTTGGGAAGGTCTCGGCTGGCAGCGGTTGACCTGGGCGAAATTTTTGCTGAGTTCGGCGGCGGGGGCCATCCTAAAGCCGCAGCGGCGGCGGTCAAGGGAATAGCTCCGGAGGCAGCGATCGCCCAGGTAGTGGCCCATCTGCAGCGGCAGATCCCCCAGCCCATGTCGGCCCGCGAGCTCATGTCCTCCCCAGTTCGCACAGTACGCCCCGACCTCACTATCGACCAAGCTCAGCGGGTGCTGCTGCGCTATGGCCATTCCGGGCTATGCGTTGTCGACCGAGGGGGCGAGCTGGTGGGGGTGATTTCCCGCCGCGACGTTGACCTAGCCCTTCACCATAGCCTGGGCCATGCCCCCGTCAAAGGCTTCATGACCAAAACTGTAGAGACCATTACCCCTGAGGCAACGCTGCCTGACATTGAGGCCCTGATGGTCACCCACGATATTGGCCGACTGCCGGTCATCCACAGCGGCAATCTCGTTGGCATCGTCACCCGCACCGACGTGCTGCGCCAGCTTCACCAGTCCCGCAGCGCCCGTCAGCCAGAGGCCGACGGTCAATACTGCCCCCTACCTCAGGTTGTGCAGCAGGCCTTGAGCGATCGCCTGCAGCCAGCGGTATGGCAGCTTCTGCAGCAGGCAGCCCGGGAAGCTGAACAGCGGGGCTGGCAGCTGTATGTGGTGGGTGGGGCCGTGCGGGATCTGCTACTGGCGCAGCGGGGCGATCGCGCTCTGAAGCTGGAAGATATTGATCTGGTGGTTGATGGCTTTCACCAAGGGGCGGATGATGCCGCAGGGGTAGCGCTGGCCCAAGCCTTACAGCGAGGGTATCCCGGAGCTAGGCTACAGATTCACGGTCAGTTTCAGACTGCTGCACTGCTGTGGCACCAGCACCCCAAGCTAGGATCTCTGTGGCTCGATATCGCCACGGCCCGCACCGAGTTCTACCCCTACCCCGCCGCCAACCCCCAAGTCGAGGCGAGCTCCATCCGCCAAGACCTCTACCGGCGAGATTTCACAATCAACGCCTTGGCGATTCAGCTCACCGCCCCTCGCCCAGGCCGGCTGCTAGATTTCTTTGGCGGGCAGGCGGACTTGGCCCAGGAGCTGGTTCGGGTGCTGCACGCCAATAGCTTCATCGAAGATCCCACCCGCATCTTTCGGGCCGTGCGATTTGCGGTACGTCTAGGCTTTCAGTTAGAGCGCCAGACCGAAGGCTACATCCATCACGCGATCGCCAGCGGCATTTATCAGCGGGTGCAGGCCGAAGTAGACAGTACCCCGGCGCTGCAGGTGCGGCTGCGACGCGAGCTCAAGTATGTGCTAGAAGCGCCCTACTGGCATAGCGCCGTCAAGCTGCTGGGGAATTTGGAGGCCCTGCAGTGCCTCCACCCCGAGCTGCGGTTGACCCCTACGCTGTGGCGGCAGCTCCGCCTGGCCCATCGTAGCCTAGCTCGATTCGACCCAGCGGGGCATCTCCCCCACTGGCAGGTGATGCTAGAGGTAATGCTAGCCCAGCTCCCTACCGAACCGCGCTGCTGGGTTGCCGCCCAGCTCCAGCTCCCCGCCGATACCCTAGCTCAGCTCCAGCAGCTCGACGAGGTAGAGGCTTTGGCGCGATCGCTGCCCTCCCAGACGCCATCCAGCGCCATTTACCGGCAGCTTCGGCCCTACCCATTGCCCCTATTGATTCTGATTTGTGTGCGGGCCGAGCGCCCTCTGCGGCGACTGCTGTGGCGGCATATCACCGTTTGGTCTCAGCTTGAGCTACCGCTAGACGGCAACGACCTCAAAGCCATGGGCTATCGCCCCGGTCGGCAGTTCAAAACCATGCTGGAGGCATTGCGGGCCGCTCTGATTGACGGGGAGGTGCAAGGGGAGGTCCAGGCGCGTCAATTTATCCGCGATCGCTTTCCCGTGGCTTGAGTTTGAGTCGCTAGCGTTACAGGCGGCACCGTTAGTTTAGGCCGTGATCTGCTAAGGTGGCCCTGCTAATGCCAGAACTGGGACTCTCGCGAGTTTCGCCGCCTCGCCGCTTGATTAGCCTCACGGCCACTGCCACACACGGTCACAGCCACATCTGCCTGAAATCGCACGAATTCCGCACTGAATCCCAGTACTGGAGCCTGAAGAGAGCAACAGCGATCGCCCTTCTCTATTTCCCTAGACTGGTGAATTGAGTACGACTCCCGGTGCATTGGTCAACGGCTAACTCCGCCAATTGAAATAAATTTCATTGGAGGCTGAAGCGTAACACTCAGAGGACGCTATGATTTGGTGGGAGATCTTGAAGATATATGAACTATCCTTGTTTTGTGTATCATTCACTGACGTTCGTTACCCGAGCTTTTAGGGAAGACTTATGCTCCACCGATGGGTTCTAGCACTGCTCTGTATCACCGCCACCGTTTCAGGATTGGCCGGGGCCTATGTGGCTACATCGACATCCCAACCGTCGCGTGAAGCGCCTGAAGGAGAGCAGCGCGCGCTGCTGAACCGCAAGCAGAGCTTTCCTCCCTCGGAGCGCTGGCCGGGCAACACCCGTGAGCCATTGCGCAACGTGCTGTTTGAAGAGGCTGCCCCCAACAGCCAATGGTTGGCTGAAGAGCCGCCCCGCCCTGCTGAAAAAGACCCAGAGCCCTGGTCTGCCCCTGTCACAGAGGCTCATCTAGAGCACAGCTTCGAGGAGCAGCCAACCGATATTGCCTCTGATGCCGAATTAGCCATTCAGTCAGATGTCACCCTGGT
>JBCCAG010000230.1:0-5859 GCA_039814955.1 Cyanobacteria bacterium P01_A01_bin.135 | reverse complement strand
ATGATGACGCTGCCCGCATTCCCTTGACCCAAGGTACTCGCGGCTAGCTGTGCTCCGCCCCGTACCTCCAGCACGCCGGTGGTAATCTCGATGTCGCCCCCTGCGCCAACGCTCGTCTCCTCGACCGTGCTGAACGCCCCACTGCCAAGCTGCCCGCCTTCGCTTCTATCGGCGAAGGTGACCCGGTCTGTAGCGCTGATGATGACGTTGCCCGCGCCCCCTTGACCACGGGTACTCGCGACTAGCTGTGCTCCGCCCCGTACCTCCAGCACGCCGGTGGTAATCTCGATGTCGCCCCCTGTGCCATTGCCCGCTGCGTTGACCCTACTCAACGCCGCACTGCCAAGCTGCCCATCTGCGCTTGTGCCAGTGAAGGTGACCCGGTCTGTAGCGCTGATGATGACGCTGCCCGCATCCCCTTGACCCGAGGTGCTCGCGGCTAGCTGTGCTCCGCCCCGCATCTCCAGCACACCAGTGGTAATCTCGATATTGCCCCCAGCGCCAATGCCCGTCTCTGCGACCTGGCTAGACGCCCCACTGATAAACTGCCCGTCTTCGCTTGTGCCAGCGAAGGTGACCTGGTCTGCGGCGCTAATGATGACGCTACCCGCATTCCCTTGACCCAAGGTACTAGCGACTAGCCCTGCACCGCCCCGCACCTCTAAAACATTAGCCATAATCTCAATATTGCCAGCACTGCCGGTTACATTTTGAGAAACAATGTTTTGGATGCCTGGAGCATCATCTCCACGAACTACCCTGACGGCTTCAGATGCATCTAAAGTGATATCTCCAGCTTGGCTCTGCGCCTTGCCTGAATCAATTGCAATGCCAGCTGCCAAAACGCTTCCCTCTAAGATGTTGATGTTTTGGGCTGTAACAGCGATATCACCAGCGTCGTCGAGAGCCACACGAACAAGAGCGCCATCCGTAAATATCACGTCCCCCCGCTCTAGCTGCTGAGGAAATGTCAGTGCCCCATCCGCTCTCAGCCCAACAGCACTTACAGTACCCACAGCTCCGACGTCGATCCGTCCCCCAAACGCCGACAAGTCTCCCCGCACCTCAACATCCCTGCCCAGCAGCAGCAAATTTTCACCATTAGGCACCCGCAACCCATCCGGCACCACCGACCGATTCACAATCTCTCCTGCTGCCCCACTAAACAAAAACGCCGACGGATCCACCGTCAATAGCCCCGACGGCACCGCTGGCCTTGCCGCACTAAACACCCCCCGCTCTCCAAACTGAATCCCATCCGCCGTCACCGCCGCAAACGAGCCACCCACATCCAAGCTCGAATTTGACCCGAACAAAATCCCGTTCGGATTCATCAAATATAGGTTCGGTGTTGCCCCCCCAAATGCGAACGTCCCCAACATCCCCAAAATATTTGAAGCATTGCCACCCGTCACCCGGCTAAAAATATTCTCCAACCCGTCAGGGCTAAAAAAGAACGCCCCCCGCCCCTCACTGACGTTGAACGCCTCAAAGCTGTGAAACAGGTTCTGCCCCCGCCGCGCCCCGCCATCAATTACTTCGTTGGGCGTACCGCCAACATTCTCAAAGACAAGCGATCGCTCTGCCCCAAGCGTATCATCCGGCACAATCCGACTCTGCCCCCACGCCGGCCCCGCCACACATAACGTCAGCAGCGACACCAATCCCACCCGAATCGTAACCATATTGCCATCAGTAGATACAAGCTAACCCCGCCTAGACCCAGCACCCCTCAGCACCGCCAGCCAACCAGTCATCAATCAGGATAAAGCCGTCTCAACCAATACCCCGCCCTCTTAACAAAATTCTCCGATCTCTCGACTGTGTCATCACCACAACCGAGACGCTAACCCCCGCGATCTGACCAGAGCAGACCGGACGGCTAACCTGAGTTTACAGTCACGCGCTGTATAGCTCCTTGGTTAACCCCCACTTTGCCTCACAGCAAGTAGGGGAGCTTGTTGGGGAGGGCGCCGCTAACCCTTCCTACTAACCAAGGAGCACAATATGTCTTTATGAACCCGACAGCCGCCGGGGCGATGCCGAGTACCCCTCCGTCCCCTCAGCCGCCACAGCGCCGGGGAGCGCCTGGGTGACTACGCCGAGCAGCCCCGCGAAGGGCCGCCCCCAGCCCCTAGCCCTACCGCAGCCCCCGACAGCCTCTTGCATATCATCATCGGTCCGCCCCATGCTGTCGACCTGTGCCGCCTAGAGCTGCACCGCCTAGGCTATGCAGTTCGCGCAGCATTTCCGAAGGAAATGGCCGGGGCCTGGTCCCACCCCGTCAAGACCGTCAACCTAGATGCTGTGCTGCGCACCCGGCACCCCAGCGAGGTGATGCGGGTTTTGGGCAAGCGATTGACAGGCACCCAGGGGGCATCGCCGGAGCGATCGGTGTGATGTAGCGATTAGGTACCCATTTGCATTACTGTAGGGCGGGCAGTGCCCGCCCTACCTGTTGGTCACTCGACGTTGATGAAGTCTCAACCGCGAGCCACTACCAACCGCTACCATAGAAGCGCGGGTGCAGAGGCGCACATGCCCATCGTGATTGATTACAAAAATAGGCGCGTTCGCCTAACCGGCGAGCGGCTGACCCATATCTTGAATCACCCTGAAATGGTGGGTATGGAGCCTCTCATCGCCGATGCACTCAAGACTCCGCAGCTCGTTCGCCGGTCCCGCAGTGATGACAGCGTAGAGCTATACTACCGGTTCCATACCCAGACATTTATCGGCGACAAGTGGCTGTGCGTCGTCGAAATACCTGCCAGAAGATGCCTTCGTTGTAACCGCCTACTTCACCGACAAACCCAAAAAGGGAGAAGACCTATGGCAAAGCGCGTAAAGGTTTGGTTTGATGCAGAAACAGATTTTCTAGAAGTAACTTTCTCCGATGCCCCTGGCTACATGAGAGAGACCGAAAACGACGCCATAATGGAGCGCGTTGACACGGAGGGCAATCTGCTGGGCTTTTCCATCATGGCCGTTAGCCAGCTTGCCCGATCCAAACCCCTCATCGCTGAGCTTCTTGCTGGCACGGATGCGGCGTAGTTCCCTTGTGAGCATTTACGTGGCATACCTATGGCAATCGCCTCCAGCTCCTTGACACCCACCTCCAACATAGAGGGTAGCGATCGCCTCAGAAGGTCTTATCAATCAGCCGATGAAGAGAAGCCTTCAACAAAGGCAGATCTTCTCGAACCGTTTGCCAAACGATGATCGTACTCACCTGAAAGTACTCATGGATCACAATATTTCGCATACCGCGCATATCCTCCCAGGGGATGTCAGGATTTGAAGCCTGCACCTCAAGCGGAATACCACGAACCGCTTCACCGATAACGGCGAGATTGTACAAGACTGCTCCAACCGTCCTATAGTCGCCTTGAAACGCCTCAACCGTCATCTCGCTGGTAAATTCCTCAATTGCTGAAATCGCAGCCAGCATATCCCTGACCCGGTTTTGCCAATCTCTAGAAGGCACGAATCGCATCCCGAAAGACCGGCTCTCGCAAATAGGGCCTCAGGGAGTCAGGCGTACCCAAATCCACCGATCGCTCTAGAATCTCTTCTAAATATCGCTTCAGACGACAAAATGTAAATAACCCCACCGGGCGACTGAACTCCACGAGCAAATCGACATCACTATCTGCCCGCGCTTCATCTCTGGCAACTGAGCCAAATACCATCAAAGATTCAACGCCAAAATCCTTCAGCGCACTTTGGTGGTTCACCAATACCGCTAGGGCCTCCTGTCGTCGCATTACCTTCCATCACCACTGGTCATATTCTCCAATCTTAACCGGAAGCCCGAGCCTCGAGAGCAATCAAAGGTTTGTCAAACGGGATCGCGAAGTGTGGGCACAAGCCCAATCGACCCAAAAATCCTCGACGCCCAGTTTTCTTTTCTTAAACGACAGCGATCGCCCCTCAGCCACAGGCCTGTCTCGCTCCGCCGCCCAGTTCCCTATCCCGCTGTTGAGGGCGATCGCAGTAATGTTGAGGCTAATGCTCACGAATGTACTCTACTGCCACCATCAGCGCCTCCAAGATCACCTCAAAGCTCGCCCCTGTGGAGCGGCTTAAGGTAAAGTTGCCCCGCTGTTCGTAGGCAATAAAACCATTGAGCGTCGCGGTGATCATCCGCATCGCGTCGCTCAGCCTGTCGTCGCTTAGCCCATACAAGTGTAGGGCATCGGCGATGAACTGGCGCGCTTCTTGAATCACCGCGTTGGCCTCGTTATCTTCAGGCTGTAGCCGAAAGGCCGTCATCACTTGGTAGCGCGCCGGGTACTGCTGGGCAAACTGCCGCGTCACCCGCCAGCCCATTAGCAGGCGATCGCGGTCATCCTCAATAGAATCGAGCCGCTGATGGCAGTAGTCCAGGTACTGTTGCCACAGCCTCAGCGCCACGGCGCGCTGCAGTCCCGCATGGTCTGGGAGATGCCTATAGATGGCAGGGGGGCTAATACCGAGCTGGCGGGCCACGCGGCTGACGCCGAGGGCAGCAGGGCCTTCCGCATCAATGCAGGCGATCGCGGCGGCAATCACATCGTCTGGGGTGAGGGAGTTGGCTTTTGTAGGGCGACCCATACTTAGTTAATAGGCTTAACTAAAATGCTATGATCACGGCATCGACTTCATCCTATGGGGTAGCGCTATGGATCGGCTAACGGAATTACCGGCGCATCAGCTCGCGGCCCTGGTGAGCGCTGGGGAGACTTCGGCGCTGGCCCTAGTTGAAGCGGCGCTAGCACAGGGCGAGGCGCAGTCCTACCTCAATGCCATCTGCACTCTCAATGCCCAGGCCGCCAAAGACCGGGCCCGCGCCGCCGATGCGGCCACAGAGCGCGGCGAATCTTGGGGGCCGCTCCACGGCGTCCCCATCACCATCAAAGACTTATTCAAAACCCAGGGGCTGCGCACCACTGCCGGGCTGGCCGAACTGAGGGACTATATCCCTACCGAAGACGCCCCCACCGTCGCCCGCCTGCGCCAGGCCGGGGCCATTATCCTTGGTAAAACCAACGGCCCCCAGGCCGGCGGTGACTACCAGAGCCATAATGCGCTGTTTGGCCGCACCAACAACCCCTGGAACCGCGATCGCACCCCTGGTGGCAGCTCCGGCGGCGGGGCAGCAGCAGCGGCGGCGGGACTCTCTAGCCTAGACCTGTGCAGCGATTATGGTGGCTCGATTCGCCTGCCCGCCCATTTCTGCGGTATCTACGGCCTCAAACCCACCGATCGGCTTGTGCCTACGGCAGGCCACATTCCGCCAGCGCCCGGCATGCCCGAGAGCATCCGCCAGATGCTGACGGTGGGGCTACTGGCGCGATCGCTGCGTGACCTGCGCCTGGGCCTAAAAATCATCGCAGGCCCTACCCCGGCTCAGCCCGATATCCCCCCAGTACCGCTGCAGCCCAGTGCCCCAAAGCCCCTAACCCAGCTCCGGCTCGCCTGGTGCCAGGGCATTGACCCACTTTGGCCTCAGCCCGACATTCAGGCGGCGATCGCCCAAGCCGCTGATCAGCTGAGCCACGCAGGGGCCACGCTACAGCCCTTTGCCCCGCAGGGCTGGGACTGGGAGCATTGGCTGAGGATATATTACCGGCTCTCTACCCTCAGCCTGCGCTACGTACAGCGCCCATCCCTAGCCACCCTTGGCCCCTTTGCCCAGGCGTTTCGCCGCGAGTGGTGGCAGAGCGACCCGGAGTTTCGCCCCCTAATGGCGGTGCGCCACGCGCTGCCGGTGCTGCTGCGCCACAGCCTTAAGGACTACTTTGAAGCGGTGACTGAGCGCGATCGCCTCACCGCTTGGTTAGACAAAGCGATGTCAGGCTACGACGCCCTGCTGCT
>JBCCAG010000253.1:0-5537 GCA_039814955.1 Cyanobacteria bacterium P01_A01_bin.135 | reverse complement strand
CTGGCAGGCCTACGCGGCGGGGCGCAGCGGCCTGATTCAAGTGCCCACCGGCTCCGGCAAAACCTACGCCGCCACCATGGGACCGATGGCGCGAATGCTCGCCCAGCCGGGCAGCGGCCTGCGACTGCTGTACATTACGCCGCTGCGATCCCTCTCTCGCGATATTGAGCAGTCGCTGCTAGGCCCCATCCAGCTCATGGGCTGGCCCATCACTGTGGAATGCCGCACCGGGGATACTTCCTCCTCCCGCAAGGCCCGGCAGATGAAGGCCATGCCCAATATCCTGATCACCACACCGGAGTCCCTGGCGGTGATGCTCTCTTATAAGAATGCTCAAACCCGCTTTGCTCACTTGGATACCGTAGTGCTGGACGAGTGGCATGAGCTGCTGAGCAGCAAGCGCGGTACCCAAGTGGAGCTGTGCCTGTCCTATCTGAGGGCGATCCGCCCCCATCTACAGACTTGGGCCATTTCGGCGACCCTAGGCAACCTCCCTGAGGCGGCGGCAGCGGCGGTGGGGCCTGGGGTTGACCCCGTGATTGTGCAGGCAGACCTGCAGCGGGAGACGGTGATTCGCAGCGTTTTGCCCCACAGCATCGATACCTTTCCCTGGGCCGGACACCTGGGGCTGCGCATGTTTCAGGAGCTGGTGGATGCCCTAGATATCGAAACCTCGACGCTGATTTTTACCAACACCCGCTCCCAGGCCGAGCGCTGGTATCAGGCCCTGCAGTATGCCCTGCCGGAGCACAGTGATAAGGTTGCCCTCCACCACGGCTCCATTGCTGCCGAAGAGCGATCGGCCATTGAGGCGGGGGTGAAGAGCGGAGAAATCAAGTGGGTGGTCTGTACCTCATCCCTAGATTTGGGGGTAGATTTCCAGCCGGTGGAGCGGGTGGTGCAGGTGGGCAGCGCCAAAAACCTGGCGCGGCTGCTGCAGCGAGCCGGGCGCTCGGCCCATGTGCCGGAAGGGCGATCGCAGCTGGTGTTCTTGCCCACCAACGCCCTAGAGCTGCTGGAGATTTCCGCCTTTCGCCGGGGACTAGCTGCAGGGGCGATCGAGTCGCGCCATCCCCTGCGTCTGCCCTACGACGTGCTGGTGCAGCATTTGGTGACCCTGGCCTGTGGGGATGGGTTTGTGGCCCAAGAAGCCCAAGCCCAAGCGTGCCAGACGGCTGCCTTTGCGGGGCTCACCGATGAAGACTTTGACTGGATCCTCACCTTCATTGAGCAGGGGGGCAAATGCCTGAGCGCCTACCCCCACTATCGCAAAGTGGTGCAAACCGAGGAGCGCTACCAAATCGCCGACGCCAAGCTGGCCCGCATGCACCGCCTCAGCATTGGCACCATTACATCTAACGCCCTGTTGCGTCTGGTGTACACCACCCGCAAGCCCATTGGCACAGTAGAAGAGAGCTTTGTCTCCCGCCTCAAACCCGGCGACGTGTTCTTTTTCGCCGGGCGGCAGCTAGAGTTTTGGCGGATGCGGGACATGACGGTGTACGTGCGCAACACCCGCCGCAAGTCCACCGTCACCCCCACCTGGCGGGGCGGCACCCTGGCCTTTTCGGATACCCTGAGCACCTATCTGCGCCAGGAGCTGGACTTGGCGGGCCAAGACCCCTACGCCAGCGAAGAGCTGGAATGCGTCTCCCCGATTTTAGATACCCAGGCCTACCTGTCCCACCTGCCGGCCAAGGACGAGCTGCTGATTGAGACCTGTCGCACCCGCGAGGGCCAACACCTGTACGTCTTTCCGCTGGAGGGGCGGGCGGTGCATGAGGGGCTGGGCTTTTTGTGGGGCTACCGCTTCGCCCAGCAGCAGCAGACCACGTTTACCATCTCAGTCAACGACTACGGCTTTGAGATTTTGGCTCCCAAGGATTACCCGTTTGAAGCCCTATTTACCCCAGAATTCTTCAATTGCGACGCCTTAGAAAGCGACATCAAAGCCGCCCTCAACATCTCCGAGCTAACCCAGCGCCGCTTTCGCGGCATTGCCCAGGTGGCGGGACTGGTGTTCAAAGGTTACCCCTCCTCCCGCAAAACCACCAGCCAGCTCCAGGTGAGCTCCTCGCTACTGTACGAGGTGTTCTGCAAATACGAGCCGGATAATCTGCTGCTCTATCAAGCTGAGCAAGAAGTGCTGCACCAGCAGCTCGACATCGACCGACTAGCCCAAACCCTAGAGCGCTGCCGCCAGTTTCAGCTCGTCTGGAAGACGATACGTCGCCCCTCCCCCTTGGGCTTCCCGCTGCTAGTAGAGCGCCTCAGCGCCCGCATGTCCAACGAAACCCTGATGCAGCGCATCGAGCGGATGAAGCAGCAGTGGCAGGCTTAAGCGCCTAGTTGAGCGATCGCCGGAGCCGCAAACACAATCAGCCACAGACAACCGAGGGCGATCGCCGCAAGTAGGGTACGAATGGGAACAGACATGCGATCGCCCAGCGTGAGGTCACCTCGATCATATTGCGTTAGCACCATCACTTCCAAACTTCCAAGAATATAGCCAGTTGAATCATGAGGATAACCCTATATGCAGGGGGTCTGGGGGAGGCATCCCGTCCCCCAGTGGGGGTTTGGGGGACGGCCCCCAAGCAGCTGGTTTCGTACCTATTATTGGCGCGCCGACCCCTCAATCCGTTAGGACAAAAGCTAAAAGCAAGACGACCTACCCAAATCCCAACCGCCAAACCCGTAAGGCATAATAAACGGGTACAAAACACTGCGGACTCGCACCTGGTTTATGAAGCCGATCCTCCAGCTCCGGTCCTACATCACCGGCATTATTCCCCTACTGCTCGCGGGTAGCGCCCTCATCTCACCGGCACAAGCGCAAACGTCACTCTACAACCCCATTGCGATGCCGTCTGACAACGTAGTCGACGACACCTTGTCAGAGAGCGACATCCCCACCGGCACCGGCGGCTTCTCCCGCGACTATCTAGTCACCTTTGAAGAAGACGACTATGCCGTGATCGACTTAGCCTCGGAGGAGTTTGATACGGTGGTGACTCTGATTGCCCCCGATGGCTCTACTTTTGGCGAAAATGACGATGGCCCCGATGGCAACACCAACTCAATGCTGTTTGTGCGCATTACCGAGGGGGGGACCTACACGGTGCGAGTCAGCCCCTATGCGGGCCAGGGCTTGGGGACATTCAATCTAAAGGTGACGCGGCTACAGCCAGTAGAATAGGCCGCTTTGGTAATTGGCGCTAGATTTGGCTTGTCAAACGGCGCGTTTGTTTGTTAACTTATTAAAGCCTCAAACGAGCGCGTTTCGCCGGGATAGCTCAGTTGGTAGAGCAGAGGACTGAAAATCCTCGTGTCCCCAGTTCAAGTCTGGGTCCTGGCATATTTTTCTGCCTTCCATCCTGGCGGTGCTAGAGAGCAAAGCTAGGCGGCGGCGCATGTGGCCGCTGCACCCTGAATGGCTGGAGGTCTTTAATTTGGGCGACCCAACTATCCTACCTATTGACGGCAAGACCGATCGGGATAGGGGCCATCGGATAGCGCAGGCCTTCCAGTGCTACGGGGTATCGTTATCCCCCGAAGACGCTTCGCCATACCTAGGCAGTGTGCTCCATACGGTTCGGCCTAGATATCTCGCTGGCTGCTGCGCAGATGGGGCATTCGGTAGAAGTGCATAGCTGGGTGTATCACTACGGATTAGCGATCGCCCTCTGCCGCCAGTGCTTTAAGTCGGCGATGCAGCAGGGTTCTGAGGCAGCATATCACCAAGCTCGAGCGGCAGCTCCGAGAACGACTCGGACGTAGTTGCCTGTCCAAAACTAGGCCTGATCATCGTCCCTCAGGGGCTGATAGACGGTGATAGTAGGCTGCTTAACCCCAGACTAAGCATTTGGCTGTTCGCTAATAGCTTTACGCAGTGCTTCAAGAATGAATTCACTCAAAGATTTGTTTTGAGAGGCTGCCGAGGCTTTAATAGCCGCTATCACATCATCGGGGAGACGGATTGTCAAGGTTCGCAGGGGCTGGCTATCTTTCATACATAGTTTTACACGTAGGTTTTACACATTGCCGCTTAGCTTGGCTCAGTCAACAGATGCTTAGTAATAGTGATTGATCATGAAGGAATTTCCAGCCAGCTACTAAAGAACTTACAAAACCTTACAAAGCCAAATTTATACGGTCTACTACACTGCTATTAATTCATTGTACCTCCGTATTGCAGGATGCTATTGTCGTGGGGGCTATTACCTAGTAGCACGGAGTAGTCTTGCTTGTATTGCGTATATTCCTATACTGATAGAGGGGAATAGCCCCATTTTTTTTACGTTCAGCAGGTTATGAGCTCGTGGTATACGACAACATTCCTCAGCCTAAATTCACCCTCGGTCAGAAGGTCTATCTTCCTGGCGGTGGGGAAGGCATAGTTTACGGCTGCATCTATTACGCGGATTCCCAAGAAATTCAATATGCAATCAGTCCAACCAATGGTCAAGGTATTCCAGAGCCGGTTTGGTACCGAGAACATGAGTTAAGGCTGGTAGTAGAGTAGTACCCCTAGAACTCTTCTATCCAGTTTATCGGCAGCCTGAGTTGAGCATTGAGTCATCAACCAGCTCAATCGCTGCCTCGTCGCCCAGAAAGACGACCCGATGGGCTTGGCCTTGGTCGCTCTGGGCGTAGCAGCGATTGAGCTGCTCTTGGAACGCTTCGAGCCTGCCAAGGGTAGCGACATACTCTGGTTGCCTCACCATTGCCCGCGTCTTAGATATAGCAACTCTATGTGATATTCGAGAGGGGAGCCGGACATAGCCCGGCTCCCCTCTCACTTCACAGGTCATGAGCGATCTAGACTCGCTATATCAGAACAACTGTTATAGCTACGCACGCTTTCTACAGCTTGCATTGATAGTGCGGTGCTATACAAGCCCCTGCTCCCTTACCCAACGCGGCTGATAGGCCCCTGGTGCATCGACGAAAGCTTCGCGACTCGAGGCGATCGCTTCGAATGCCTCGAAGTCAACGCCTTCAACAGAATCACCGCTGTCCTGAGCTGAAGACCAGGTCAAAATCTCACCTGCACCTCCAGCCGCAGCCACAGATTCGAATTCCTCTGGGCTGACCTGCTGATTGTTAAGGTCAACCAGGTTTTCGACCCCTTCGCCACCTTTACCGGTGAATAGGGTGGTGTAGTCAGCGGTAAATACATTGTCCGCGAGGGTGACGTTGGTGGCATCCTCAATCAAGCCAGGGCGGAAGGTGTTCTCGGCCACGACGTTTTGGTAAACCAAGCCATTGTCCGGCTTGTTGCCCCCTTGGAAGTCGCTGCCGTCGATCTGTAGCCCCTGGACGTTGTTGTAGAAGGCGTTGTCGTAGATCTGGTAGTCGTTGACATTGGCGCGGACCGTGACGCCAGCACCGCCATTGACGCCCTGTTCACCGTTGTCGAATACGAGGTTACCGGAAACGCGAACATCTCTGACATCGCCGTAGTCGGGCTCTTCGTCGCCAATAGTGATGCCGTCGGCGCGGTTACCGAAGACGATATTGTTGGTAATGTCAAT
>JBCCAG010000078.1:0-10185 GCA_039814955.1 Cyanobacteria bacterium P01_A01_bin.135 | reverse complement strand
GGCGATCGCCTCGCAGGCGGCTTTTTGGGGCAAACCCGCCATAGCCGGGGTGGGGTGGAGGGCCGCCACAATCTGCAGCGGGTGCACCTGAGGGGGCAGCGCAGCGGTAATTGGAGTGTGCAGATGCTGAATGTTAGCGAGCCGCAGAATCTCTGGGGTGGGGGATCCCATGGGCCGCAGCCCTAACCCCTGCAGCCGCCCAAAAATAAAATCGGCAACAATGCGGTGCTCATGCCGCTCTTTGTCGCTGCGGGCCAGGGCTGCCGCAAACCGCCGATCGGCCATGACGGTTGCCCCCCGGGAGGCAGAACCGGCGATGGCGCTAGTGTAAAGCTGGAGCTGCCGGATCCGAAATAGCCGCTCAGGGCTGGCCCCCAAAAACGTCTGCTTACCGCTACGCACAGCAAAGACGTGACAGCCGCCATACCGTCGCCGCAGCCGCCGCAGTGCCATAGCGGTGGAAACAGGGGCTTGGGGTACCAGGTCAATGGCGCTGGCCAACACCACCTTGGTCAACTGCCCCTGCTCGATGGCGTGCAGCAGCGCTTCAGCGCTGGCAACAAACTGCCGCTGCCGCTCACGGACAGCGGGTAGCCGCGTCAGGTGAGGCAGGTCGGGGGCGGATAGGCTAAGGCCCAAGGCCTGGGACTTCGACTGAAGCTGGGACGCGCGTTGGGGCAGCCGCGCTGACTGGCACAGAGTTTTGTACTGCCGCCACGCTTGGCCACAGGCCGCCTCCACCGCCGCAGGCGATCGCAGCGCGTCTAAGCTGAGATTGGTTGTAAACCGGTAAACCTCCTGGCAACGGGTTACCTGCCACTCAGGCAGGGTGAGGCTTGCCGCCGCCCCGAGGCCGCTGAGGCCACCCAAATCCGAGGAGGATGACAGCCCGTCGTTAAAAGCAAAGCGGCAGACAATTCTGACATCCGGTGCTGCCATCACCCCCAGCGGCAAGGTTTGACTGAGCCAAGCATCCGCCACCTGCTGCCCCCAGCCAAAGCGATCGCCCCCAGCGCTTGTCCATTGGCTGACGCTACCGCCCGCTACTAGGCCCTCCCTTGCATGGGGATTCTCCCAGTAGCACCCCTGCTCCCCGGCATCGATGAGCTCAAAGGCGGACAGCAGGTCTAAGGGGGGCAGCGGCAGCGTTAGGCTAAGCCATTGCTTGCCGTCGGCCCGCGGGCTGGCCAGACCGGCAAGGGCGTCGCAAACGGCATCGTGGATGTCGGCTTGGGTGGGGGCCTTTGATAGACAGGGATACGCAACCGTCATGATGGCCTGCAGCTCCTGGACAATGCCGTTATGGTGAAGCGCACCTGCTCAGGGGGAACAAAGGTAATACCCCGCCTCTGGGGACGCAGCGGCTGGTCGTAGTCGAGCCGCAGCCGGTAGCGCTGCAGCACCGTCGCCAGCACCACCTTCATTTCATAGAGCGATAGGGCTGACCCAATACAGCTACGACTCCCGCCTCCAAAAGGCAAGAATTCGTAGGGGGAGGGGGGCTGCTGCAAAAAGCGCTCTGGGCGAAAGCTAAGGGGCTCAGGGTAGGCCTCCAGGCGGCGGTGGGCGGTGTAGATGCAGGGCACTAAAATCGTACCGGGCTCGAAGCAGTAGGGCCCCAAGCTGACGCGATGGCACACCCGGCGCGGCTGGGAAATCAAGGCAATGGGGTAGAGCCGCAGGGTCTCCTGGCAAAGGGCGTTGAGGTAGGGGAGCCGCTGCAGGGCCATGGGGTCTGGCTGCGGGCCTAAGGGGGCCAGCTCCGCCAGCAGGCGATCGCGTACGGCGCTGTCCTGGTGGATCCAGTAGAAGGCCCAAGCCAGCGACGAGGCGGTGGTTTCGTGGCCCAGCAGCAGGAGGGTCATCAGCTGGTCCCGCAGCTCTTGGTCAGACAAAGGCTCCCCATCCCCATCCTTGGCGGTCAGCAGCAAGCTCAGCACATCCGAGCGGGAGAGGTCACCCTGGCGGCGCTCGGCAATTTCCGCATACAGCAGCTCGTCGATGGCGGCGCGGCGCCGAACAAAGCGGCCCCAGGGGCTCCAAGGGCCCAGGTTTTGCTGCAGCAGCGGCGCAAAAAACTGCACCGAATACAGTGCGCCAGTTATCGCCTCCAGTAAATCGGCGAGGTAGCCCTGCAGTTGCCGGTAGCGGGGCCCCGGCTGCAGCCCAAACACAACCCGCAAAATCACCTCCAAAGAGATATCCGCCATCAGAGGGCGAATCGCCAGGGTCTGGTCTACCTGCCAAGACCGGGTCACTCCAGTGGCAATCGCCTGGATCGTCTCGCCATAACTGTGCAGGTGCTGGCCATGGAGGGCGGGCATGAGGATCTGACGCTGCCGCCGGTGGCGATCGCCCTGCTGCATAATCAGGGATTCTTGGCCCACCAGGGGACGAAACACATAGGTCACCTTGCCAAACTCCAGGTCGTCAGTGGCGCTGGCAAATATCTGCTGCAGCGCCTCGGGGTGGCTAAGAAAAACCACGGGCGGCGAGCCTGGCCCCAGGACCCGCAGGGTAAAGGCATCCCCGTAACGCTGGAAGCAGCGGGTGAGAAACGGGATAGGGCGGCTGACGATGGCGGCGGTTTGCAAGAGCGATGGCCAGGACGGCCCAGGCGGTAGGAGCATGGACAGGTGCGAGAAGCTGTGGCTTTAAGTCTATCGTGCTTGTAGGCCCGCTCTGTACGCTCCTAGATTGCACAGTGTAAAGCGGGAGGAGCGGGCTGGGCCCGCCCCCTCCCGAGAACCCCTAGAAGTACCACAGCAAGGGGTAAGCTAATCTGGCATTTCAGCAAAGCGGCCAATGCGGCGGAACTTTTGGTAGCGGGCCTGCCGCCGCTCAGCGGCGTTCATTTGGTCTAAGGAGGCTAGGTTGCGCATCAGGGCCTGCTTAAGGGTATCGGCAGCCTGGATGGGGGCAGCGTGGGCCCCGCCCGTAGGCTCGCCCAAGCACTCGTCTAAAATGCCCAGCTCCTTAAGGTCGGGGGCGGTAATTTTCAGGGCCTCTGCCGCTTCCCCAGAGCGGCTAGCGTCTTTCCAAAGGATAGCGGCGCAGGCCTCTGGGCTCGCGACGGTGTACACCGAATGCTCAAACATCAGCAGCCGGTCGCCAACGCCAATCCCTAGCGCCCCACCAGAGCCTCCTTCCCCAATCACCGTGCAGATGATTGGTACCTCCAGGCGAAACATCTCCCGCAGGTTGTAGGCGATCGCCTCCCCCTGACCGAGCCGCTCTGCCTCTAGTCCAGCCCAGGCCCCTGGCGTATCAATAAATGTAAAGATGGGCATCCCAAAGCGGTCGGCGTGGTTCATCAGCCGCATGGCTTTGCGGTAGCCGCCGGGGGACGCCATGCCGAAGTTGCGGGCCACATTGTCTTTGGTGTCGCGGCCTTTCTGGTGACCGAGCATCATCACCGGGCGCCCGTCCACGCGGGAAATTCCCCCCACGAGGGCCGGGTCATCGGTGCCCGTGGCGCGATCGCCGTGTAGCTCAATCCACTCGTCGCTGATGGCCTGGATATAGTCTAGGGTGCTGGGGCGGCGGGGGTGGCGGGCCACCTGCAGCCGCTGGGCGGGGGTAAGGCTGTTGAAGATCTCATGGCGGAGCTGGTCGGCGCGGGTTTCCAACTGGTTGATCTCCTCAGAGACATCCACATTGTTTTCGTCAGCCAGCTCGCGAATCTGCAAAATGCGCTTTTCTAGGTCAACGAGGGGCTTTTCAAAATCTAGCAGGATGGGTCTTCGTTCCGTGGTAGCCATGGCGACGGAGGATGGGATAACAGCGTGGAGAGATTACGGCAAGCAGTCCTGGGCTCCTAGCACTGCGGGTAACTCAACCACCCTATCGCAGCACCAGCTTCGGCGCAGAGTTCAGTAACTTTTGAGTATAGGGGTGCTGCGGGGCATTAAACAACTCTGTGGCCTCTCCGAGCTCCACGATCTGCCCGCCCTGCATGACGGCGATGCGATCGCAAAAAAAGCGGGCCACCCATAGATCGTGGGTAATGAATAAATAGGTGAGGTCAAAGCCCTGTTTCAGGGTCAGCATTAGCTCTAGCACCTGCGTCTGGATACTGGCGTCCAGCATGCTCACGGGCTCATCGCAGATCAGTAGCTTAGGGCGGGTGATCAGAGCGCGGGCGATGGCCACCCGCTGCTGCTGGCCCCCAGAGAGTTCTTTAGGGTAGCGGTTAAAGAAGATGTCCGGCGATAGACCCACGGTGTTTAGCATTTCCATAACTGCAGGTTTAGCGCCGCCCATATCTTTTTCGATGCCATGAATCAGCAGCGGTTCCGCGATCGCCCGCCCCACGGTCATCATCGGGTTGAGGCAAGCGTGGGGGTCCTGAAACACCATCTGTAAATGGCGCCGGGTTTGCTGCATCTGACTGCGGGAGAGCTGAGTGAGGTCTTGCCCTCGGAACAGCACCTGCCCCGATGTGGGGCGCACCAGCTGCAGCACGGTGCGGGACAAGGTACTTTTGCCGCAGCCCGACTCCCCCACTAGCCCCAAAATTTCGCCGGTTTGCAGGGTGAGGTTTATGCCGTCCACTGCCTTTACCAGGGCCCGCTGCCCCCTCAAGCGAGACGAAATGGGCTGGGGCAAGGGGTAGTGCTTCACCAAGTCCACCAGCTGCAGCAGCGGCGCCACCGTTTCAGCGGCGGCAGCTTTCGCCTCAGCCTGAGCCTGCAGCCGGGCGGCGGCATCCCGCAAAGACAGGGTGTAGGGGTGCTGGGGGTCGCGCAGCACGGCCTGGGCGCTACCGGCCTCGACGATTTCTCCCCCTAGCATGACGGCAATGCGATCGCAGTATTCCGCCACCAGGGACAGATCATGGGATATCAGCACCAGAGCCATGTCCCGCTCGCGGCACAGCCGCACCAGCTCCTGCAAAATCTCCGCCGCCACCGTGACATCTAGGCTAGTGGTGGGCTCATCCGCCACAATCAGCTGCGGGTTGAGCAGCAGGGCCAGGGCGATGGCCACCCGCTGCCGCATCCCACCGCTAAATTCGTGGGGGTACTGGTTCTGGCGCTCGGGGGGAATGCGCACCGCTTTGAAGGTGTCGGCCACCCGCTGCACCGCCTGACGGCGGGGGAGACGAGGCTCATGGGCCCGCAGGGTCTCGAGGCAATGGCCCCCCACGGTCATCACTGGGTTAAGGCGGGTCATAGGGTCTTGGAAAACCAGGGCCACCGCCTCCCCGCGAAACTGGCGCAGCCGCTGGGGAGAGAACTCCAGCACGGGCTCCCCGTTGAACAGCACTTGGCCGCTCACCTGAGTAGCTGGGGGCAGCAGCCGCATGACGGCGCGACCTAAGGTCGATTTGCCGCAGCCCGACTCGCCAACTAGGCCGAGGCGATCGCCTTTTTGCAGAGTGAGGTGGATTTGCTTGAGGGCGCGGGGGTCGGTTGGGGTGTTGACTGAGGCACTAGTTAAATCGTTAGCTGGGACGCTGCTGGGCTCGGTGCTGGTCGCTGCAGTGATGGTGGCTTCTGGATCTGGGGCAAAAGTCCTGGTTTGGCGATAGGTGACATCGAGGTTGTTAACCTGCAGCAGGGGTTCGCTCATGGGCGGGGTGGGGTAGGTGGCGCTATGGGCTGCATTATATAGCTTTGGTCACTTTGCTCAGGGCAATCCTAGTGATGAAGTGTGGCGCTACGGAGCCAAGTGACGCGCCACCTTGCACAAACTATTGTGACGGTGGCTATATTAGGGCTGGCCTCAGCGTGGGCGGGCTTTGCTTGATGGCAAGGAGTTAAGACGGGCGGGTGAATTTGAGGGTGATGCCGCCAGTGTTGGCAATTTTGCCGCCGTTGCCAACAATGCTAACCTTGCCCTCCCCATTGATTTCTACCGATAGCTCTACTTCGCTGAGCTGCATGCCGGTTTGAGCATCGGCTTGGGCAAAGATATCGCCGACGACGTTGATGAGGCCGTTCATTTGGGTTTTGAGGGCAGCGGCGTCGAGGGGGACGCGCTTACGGACAAGCTTGGTGATTTGCTCGGCGGCGGTTGGACCGAAGCCGCCACCAATGTCTTCGCCACTGCGGCTGCCGCGCGGGGTATCCCTCTCGGTGACAATGGTTTCGAGGTCGGTGGTGATCACGTAGAGTTCAGGGCGATCGCTCATGGTTGGTTCTCCTGGCGAGAAGCACTGGCTTCTCGGCTACTCAAGGGTCTGACTTAGCTTCTTCAAAATAGAAACAACCGTCTCTAATGGTGACTGGTTTTCTGGTGGGCTTCCAGGCAGCAGCAGAAAGACATCCGAGATGCTGTACAGCGGGGTTGGGCGACGCAGGAGTTTAACGAAGGCGTAGCTGCTGCCGTTGGTGACCAGGCCATAGGTGGGGCGCTCTGGCTGCGGGGCTGCGAACATGTAGCCTAGGACTTGGGGAAAAGCCTGGTCAATTCCGAAAACAGAGCTTTTGGATTCGACAACAACGGTCCAGAGCCGATCTTGAATGACGAGGGCATCAATGCGCCCCCGCCAGGTTTCGTTCTGCTCGGTTAGCTCGATTTGAACGGGTTCTTCAAGCTTGACTTGGTAGGGGGCGCGGTAGAACCCAGCAAGATGGAGCAGGGGGGAGATAACAACGAGTTTGATTAGGCCTTCTGAGAGTGTGTCGCGCCGGAGCTGGTCGAAGTAGTCTTGCTCAACTTGGGTCAGGTAGTGGCGCTCTTGGGGATTGAGGGTGGGGCGGGGGGGTTGCCATTCGGTAAAGAATTGGGGTTCACTAGCCAAGCGCAGCCCCTGTTTCTCGGTGATTTCTGGAAGGGTGAGGCGGCTGACTGGGATAGTGGTTGCCATGGGGCACGGCGTGTGGGGTTTGTCTATGATTGTAGCTATAGTGGTAAGCGTATGAGAAATGCCGCGGAAAGACCAGTTTCACGATGCGGTCAAGCAAGCCTTGGAGAAGGAGGGTTGGCTCATTACTCACGATCCCTTTACGATTCAAATCAGCGAATCAGTTAAGTTATCGATCTAGGCGCAGAGAATGCGATCGCAGCGCAGCGTGGCGAAGAGAAGATTGCTGTGGAGATAAAAAGCTTTATTACAGACTCGGATATCAGTGAGTTTCATGTTGCGTTAGGGCAATACCTTAACTATCTCCAAGCCTTGGAAGACAAGGAACCTAGCAGAGTTTTATATTTAGCGGTCCCCAGTGAAACATACAGCGATTTCTTTCAAGTTCCCTTTGCTCAGAAATCTCTTGCACACTATGCGATGAATCTATTGTCTATGACCCAATAAACGCGAGCATCGAAAGATGGAAAAGCTACAGCAATACAGAGAAGTAATCAAGCAGATTCTCACTGAGCATGCTCACCCTTACTCTCATTCAGAAGATGTAGAAACTGAAATCATCTGTGATTCAGAGCACGATCATTATCAGCTAACCTACATTGGCTGGGAAGAACAGCAGCGCGTTTTTAACTTGATTCTTCATTTTGACATTAGAGACGGCAAGATTTTGGTCCAGCACAACGGAACAGAGACTGCGATCGCTCAGGTTTTGACGGATAGGGGCGTGCCTGCGTCTGATATTGTGCTGGGGTTTCATTCGCCCTTTAAGCGGCAGTTTAGTGGATATGCGGTCGCGTAGCGTGGGCTTGCCCATATCCTGTAGAGCTTGACCGTATTACATCGAACAGGCTCAAGCGGCAGCGAAGTCGGTGAGGAGGCGATAAGGGCTTACGCCCTCGCTAACGCGAACGTCGGGGTGGTGAAAGGCGAGGACGATTTCTTGAGGGGGAGATGCCGAGGTTAACGAGTTCGGTAGCGATGCCGGTTTCGGTCCAGTCTTCTTCAATCCAGATTTTAAAAGTACTGTCCAAAAAAGCAGGCTTTGGCTAGGCTCACTTATAGACGTCAATGACGTCATCGTATGTGTTAAATTCAGCTCCTCTTAGTTGCCTATAGTAGGCTTTTATACTGTCTATCTGCAGCCAAAATGCAGATCAAGGTGGAATGAATTATGATTATAGGAATCTGTATGACAGTTCAGTCAAAAGAGCCATGATCCATAAAAAATTCATGATCTATAGTTGGTTGGTTATGCTTTTCTATCGCCCCAGAAAAGTCAGCTAATTGAGCAGACTACTCGAAATCCAACATTGTAATCTCTATTGTTTACAAAGTTTCCTGCGCGATGGGACGACTCACAATCTTCAGGATAATTGAGCCATGAGCCACCTCTTATTATTCTCTGACTTCTTCGGTCCTCAGCCAATACCTCGTTACCCAATATAGGTTTGTGATCATTATCGTACCAATGATTAGTACACCACTCAGACACATTTCCATGCATATCATAAAGCCCAAAATCATTAGGTGGAAATTTTCCAACAATAGTTGTTCTACCCCTATATTCCCCAGTAGGTCCTAAGCGATATGCGCGGAGACAATTGTAGTTTGCTAAGTCAGGAGTGATAGTTTCACCCAAGTGAAAAGGGGTCATAGTTCTAGCACGACAAGCATATTCCCACTCAGTTTCACTCGGTAAGCGATATTTACGCCCTGTTCTTTTCGATAGCCTCTCACAAAATTCAACGGCTTCATACCAGGAGACCTGCTCTACAGGAAGCTCATCGCCTTTGAAGCGAGATGGTCTAGGGTCTAGGAATACTTGTACCCTAGGTAAAGACGCAACTGCTTGCCATTGAGCCTGGGTTACAGCGTATTTACTCATTTCAAAATCTGACATGCCAGCTTTGCTCTGTTGGTCTGTGTCGGCACGCAAAGTTTCGTCGTCAGATTGCTGGCTCATAGTGAAGACGCCCGCTGGGATCAAAATCATCTCCATTAAAAACAATTCTTCTATTCTTTCAATGCGATAGTTTGCACTTTTGCGCTCTACATTTAAGATCTTCCCTTTTTCTGTGATAGTTACAGTGCTAAATCTCACGGTTGATCCTATCTTCTCTTCTGGCTGAAAACCTTGAATATCAGATAACTGATTCACCGTGGAGAAAGATCTCATCTCTAGAGCAGCCACTCCTATTCCAGCACATAAGCTTCCCGCAATTTTCAATACACGGCGACGATTTACCAGGGCCAGGGAATATTGCGATCTTGTTATTGGAAAGAACAACGAGAGACAAAATGAGTCTTCGTAAAGTGACTGCTGCCGATTTAATCTAGTTGGGTGAGTAGAAAGTGCTTTTGATGATGGATCTACCCGCCGAATTCCTGCAATCGCATCTAAGTCACTGTGCGACACTGCCAGTACTCGAATCCACAATTGCTCAGCCAGAGACAGGTCCCCAGAGTCCTCGGCTTTGTAAGCATCATTCTTTAGCGCCAGTACATCCTGCAGCGTCGCTTGCTGCGGTAGCAAAATTAGGTGGAGCTTCGTCGCTGGTTCTGCGATCGCATAAGGCGTCTGCCGGAGCTGTCCGTACAGTCGGTTCAACTCTGGCACCTGATAACGCAGATACTGATACAGTCGCTCTACTGTGGCGCAGTTGCCCTCCCCTTGAATACGCAGCCCCTGCAGCAGCGCATAGGTAAATGCCCCTTGCTGCAGCTCTTCAATTTCATAAGACAGCTCATTAGGGCTGCAGGAGAATATGGTAATCACCCCCTGCTGCTTTTCTACGCCAATACCCTGCCCACCATGGCGGTCGTCCTCACCTCGGCAAGCATCCAGCATCAAAATCACGTTGTCCGCGCCGCAACGTCGCAGCCGGTCGGAGATATCACGAATCGCTAGCCCCGTGCGCCCCACGTTGCCGGGGTCGCCGTCGACAGGCATTAGGTAATCCCGCCCCTGGTGCCGCTTGCCGTGCCCTGCGAAAAAGAACCACAGGTTATCCCCCGCCTGCAAGAACTCACGCTCAAACCGGACCCGCAAGAAGCGCTCTAGGTTACCAATAGTTGGCTCTGAGCGCAGGGTCGGTCCCCGGTCCGTTTCGACGGGCGGCGCCCCCTCGGCGAAGAAATACACCCGCTCAAAGCTGGCGTCCTCCAGGCAAAAGTCCCGCATCGCCTCAGCGTCCCGCTTGGCGTAGCGCAGCGGCTTCAGGTTGTAGTAGTCGTTGATGCCAATGGCGATCGCCCAGTTCTTGCCCATCTAGCGAACGGCTCGCTCCACAAATATACGTTCAATGATAAAGCAACCATCTACGAGCCGCTGACCTCACAAACCACCCGAAATCCAGAATCTCTCAGGCCACTGC
>JBCCAG010000827.1:0-2084 GCA_039814955.1 Cyanobacteria bacterium P01_A01_bin.135 | reverse complement strand
TCTAGCATGCTTTGGACCGGCGTGTCTCCCCGGGCAATCCAGGTGTTGGTCATGCGCACAATGGGGGGGTAGTGGTAGCTGAGGCAGCGGGCGTTGCCCGTGGGGCCCTCCTGCAGCCGCCCCGCCGTTTCTCGGGAATGGAGTCGCCCTACCAGCCGCCCGTCTTCAATCAGCTGAGTGGTGGTGGCGGGAACCCCTTCGTCGTCGTAGTAGTAGCTGCCTCGATGACCCCCCAGGGCTGCTCCGTCAAACACCTGCAGCCCGCTGGGGCCAAACCGCCGCCCCAAAGCCATCACCTCCAGCAGGTCCGGGCTCTCGTAAGACATATCGGCCTCCGAGAGGTGGCCAAAGGCCTCATGGACGAATAGCCCCGTCAGCACCGGGTCAATCACCACCGTATAGCTGCTCCCCTTCACCGGCGACAGGCTAAGGGCATCCACCGCCCGGCGAGCAGCGCTGTAGGCCCGTGAATCGAGTTGCTCCACGTCGCCGTAGCCCCCTCGCGACCCAATGGACTCTCTGCCTGTCTGCACCATGTCCCCGGAGCGAGCCGTGGCGGCAAACCGGATTTCCATATCGGTCCAGGCCTGCTCAATTAACGTACCTTCTGAGGTGGCTAGCATTACCTGCTGCAGTTGATCATTGTAGTAAACCGACGTAGCGGTAATTCTGTCGTCAGCGCTGCGCAGGACGTCGGTGTAGTGGTCACACAGGGCCTTTTTGCGGATTAAGGGAATGTGCCGGGGATTTTGGCCGGTAAGCGGCAGCCGGTGGCTCGCCTGAACGGGATCAACCGGGGCCAGTACCGTCGTCTCAGTGCCCACCGCCCGGGCAGCCGCGATCGCCGCTTCGATGTAGTCCGCTAGATGGGAAAGCCGGTTGAAGCTCGCAAACCCCCAGCCGCCCCGGTGGCAGGCCCGCACCTGACCGCCCACGGCGATGCTTTCACTGAGAATATCGGTCTGATGGCCCCTCAGGGCAATGGTGGCGCTCTCCGAAAACTCCAGCCGGATGGACAAGTAGTCTACCTGGCGGCGATAGCGAGCAATGCGATCGCTCAGCAGGTTAGCAGCATCTTCAAACGGAGCCATGACAACTTTAGAGAACCTACAGCAGGGCATTTGCTATGCAGCCGAGCGGCGCAACCATAGCTTTGCCTCCCTAATTGTGCAGCATCGCGGGGCAGACACCTATACTGCTGTTAGACGCCTGTACTATTTTTGCCCATTGCCCATGCGCCTCCCCCTACCGCTCTTCGATCACAGCGCCCGCGATCCCCGCCACATCGCCGAGGTGATTGAGACCGCTACCACCGAGTTTTTGGCCCAGTGCCTACAGCCCCAGGACCTCAGCTATGCCACCATGCCCCCCTTTGGTAGCTGGGTGAAGGCAGTGGACGAGGCCTCGGGGAACTGGGTGTACGGGGTGGTTTACCACGCCACCACTAGCTCGGTGGACCAGGTGCACCGCACCCAGGCCCTGGGGCTGTCCCTGGACGAGCTGCGGGACCAGCAGCCCCAGATCTTTGCCATGCTTAAGACCGATTTTCGTGCCGCCATCGTGGGCTTTTACAGAGGCAGCGATGGTCCGAGACCGGCCCTTGAGGGCCAGCGCCCCGGCTACTACCAATACCTGCCCCCTCGCCCCCCCCAGGTGCATCAGCCGGTCTATGCCTGTACCCCGGAGGAAGTTGTGGCGTTTACCGAAGCGCTAGACTTTCTGCGGCCCCTCCTCCAGCTAGCGGGGGCCCCGGCAGACAGCCTGGTGGCGGCGACGATTCGCGAGGTGTACCAGCTGCGTCAGGGCCACCGCCCCTGGCTCGTGCAGGCCGGCCGCACCCTGAGCCTGCTGCTCAAGGACGACTACGACCGGCTGCGAATTATCCTAGGGCAGATCCATCTGTAGAAGGGGCGCGATCGCCCACGGCCATCTGCAGAATAATGCCGTCGCCGCCTGCCTGGTGGTAGCGATCCGCCCACTGGCGCACCACCTCATCTAGCTCCTCTAGGGCCTGGTCAATGCGCTCCGGCGGAATGTCTAGCTCCTCCAGGATGCGCACGCTGCGGGGCTTGCGCTCTGCCCAG
>JBCCAG010000556.1:0-3358 GCA_039814955.1 Cyanobacteria bacterium P01_A01_bin.135 | reverse complement strand
GATGCGATGGCTGATGGCCATTCCCAAACCGGTGCCTTTGCCAACTGGCTTTGTGGTGAAGAACGGGTCCAGCATCCGCTGCTTAACGGCTTCAGGGATGCCCACCCCATTGTCCATGATCACAACACAAACCCGCTGATCTCCCAGCTCTGTCCGAGGGAGTTTCTCGGGTTCAGCGCTGAGGTCGTTGCCGGTCCAGTAAGTGCTGATGGTAATTTCTGGCTGAAAGCCGCTGTCAGAAACTTCATCGCCTGCACCAAGCTCATTGCCCGCCCGTTCTTCAACGGCGTCGATTGCGTTGGCAAACAAATTCATAAACACCTGATTCAGCAGGCTGGGATAGCATTCGATGGGGGGCAATTGCGCATAGCAGCGAGTAATGAGAATCTCCGGGCATTGGTGACGTGCCTTGAGGCGACTGCCCAAGATAGTCAAGGTACTTTCTAAGCCCTGATGAATATCTACCTGCTTGAGCTGAACATCACCCCGGTGAGAGAAGTCCTGCAGCGCTCTGACGATCTCGCTAATTCGCTCGGCCCCGATTTCCATAGAGGTCAGCAGCTTGGGCATGTCGTCTGTGATATAGTCCAGCTCTGCGTCGTCAACCTCTGCCATAGTGGAAGCGCCGCCGTTGATCTGGGCGGTAGCCAGCGGGGCGATCGCTAATGCTCGCTGACGCGCTGCCTTAATCAAGGTGCTGGCATAGTCTTTGAGGTGATGCAGATTCCCATAGATAAAGTTGATGGGGTTGTTGATTTCATGGGTTACCCCGGCCACAAGCTGCCCCAGGCTAGACATCTTCTCCGTATGGACTAGCTGAAGCTGAGTTTGCTGCAGGTCTTTGAGGGCTTTTTCTAGCTGCTTCGCCTTGAGGTCTTTAGCCTCAGAGGTTTGAATGGCCTCTTTGGCCTGCTTGCGCAGGGTAATATCCCGCAGGATGACGGCATAGCTCCAATGTCCCCGCGTCTTAATTTTGGACGCCAAGAGCTCTACCGGAAATGTGGTTCCGCCTTGACGAATCCCCACGAGTTCGTAGGGGTAGCCATCGTTGCTTGCCTGCCACAGCACTTCATGTAGGGTGGGGCCTTCTTCGGCAGCTTCCATATCAACTAACGAGGCAAGCGTCTGCTGGCAGAGGCGCTCTTCAGAAATGCCAAATAGCTTGCGCACCGCTGGGTTGGCGGACTGGACTTTGAGGTCGGCGGGATCGATAGTTAGGATGGCTTCGCTGGCGGTGGCGACGATAGCGTCGGTGCGGGCGATCGCCTGCTCTAACCGTCCCATGACGCGGTTATAGCGGGCGGCGATCTGCCCCACCGGCGTAAATTCTTCCACCGGGGCCCGCAGCCCCAGATCCCCGGTGCGCTCCTGCCGACGCATCACCATAAACAAATCGACCAAATCGCTGGTGGCCCCGTGCTCAGCCACGTTGAGGCCGATATGCTCCTGGCGGCGGGTCACCCGCAAAGACCAGCGTCGGTTGATCAGAGAGAGCGTCAGCAGCGCCATGCCAAAGGTCCACACCGCCGCAACACTCACCCCCAACAGCTGCACCGCCACCTGGGCCACACGGCTCAGCCCCGTTCCCAGGAGGGCGCGATCGCCAAAAATCCCCACGGCCACGGTACCCCAAATTCCCGCGCTCAGGTGGACGGGGATCGCCCCTACCACATCGTCAATTCGATGGCGCTCTAGCAGCTGGGCCGTGAGCACCATACAGAGACTGCCAATAGATCCAATCAAAATAGCGGCGCCCGCGCTAACAGCGTGGCAGTTTGCCGTAATTGCCACCAGCCCGGCCAGCGCCCCATTCATCACCGCCTGCACCGACACGCGCCGCTGGCGCAGCAGATCGAAAATCATTGGAAACACCAAGCCAGCCGCCCCAGCCAGCAGCGTATTGACGATGATCCCTGGAACCGCATCCGTCAAGGCCAGTACGCTACCGCCGTTGAAGCCAAACCACCCTAGCCACAGCAGCAGCGTCCCTAGGGAGGCCATAGGCAAGTCATAGCCCACAATCAGTCGCCGCCGCTTGGGGGAAAAGCGGCCCACGCGCGGTCCAATAATCAGCACCGCCGCTAGCGCCACCCACCCACCCACGCTGTGTACGACGGTGGAGCCCGCAAAATCAACGAAGCCCAAGCGCCCCAGCCAGCCGGCTGTCGTCCCCGCATCTAGACCATTCCAGGCCCAGTGGCCAAAGATGGGATACAGCAGCCCCGACACCAGGAGGGTAACGCCCAGGTAGGCGCTAAACCGAATCCGCTCAGCTACAGCCCCAGAAACGATGGTCACCGCCGTGCTGCAGAACATAGCCTGAAATAGAAAGAATGAGGCCGTCCATACATCCTGTCCCACCTCCGGGGCCAGGGGAGCCATCCCTAGCCATCCGCTGGCCGTAGCGCCAAACATAAGGCCGTAGCCAAATAGCCAGAAACAGAGGACTGAAACGCCTAAATCGGTAATATTTTTAATGACAACATTGATGTTGTGCTTGCTGCGGGTCGCTCCTGCCTCCAGGCACAAAAAGCCAGCCTGCATCAGAAACACCAAGCTGGCGGATATCAAAATCCAGAGGATATCGATTAGCGATCGCTCGGTCATGGTTTATTTACAGTTGGACCCCAAACGGCTGGCCACAGGGAGACTGAGGCAAGCACCGATAGTAAGCTTGCCGCCACAGCAGGCACCGTCAAAGAACTGATCGCTGCGTTTGGAGATTAATCTTTAAAAGCCGGGTCGAAGACGAGTAGATGCTAAGCCTGTGCGGCACAGATACCCCGACGGGTTTGGTCCTGATAGGGTCAGGATTTCCCAAGGGCGGACTGATTAGGGACAGTTTTACCCCGAGGTAGCCTTGTTGAGCTCGGCATCTCTTGCAGCTTTCTTGCTACAGGACACCCCCATACTACCTGTCTAACAAGCGTATGTATCTTTTACCAGCGCCGCTGTTTATCTTGAACAACTAGCTAGAGCTAAAGCCCGTCAGCTTTCCCTAAACGCTCAAGGCAGCGGCGTGAACTGAATCGGGACCCAGGTCGCCCCCGCGATCGCCCCCAGCCCCTCTGTCGTCAGAATTTCGGCAAGGGTAGCGCTGTAGCTAGGGTCCTGCTCCGCCAGATCGATCAGCTGCCCTAGTGTTTCGTGCCAAAGGCCCGCCGCGGCATACTGCACTAGTGGTTCGGGGGCGGTGGAATCTACCAGAGCCGCCCGTACCTCGGGGGCGAGCTCGTTAAGGTAGGCGTCCCCAGCCGGCAGCAGCAGCCCAGAGACCGCCACATCGCTGGTGCGATCGCCGCCGTCGCAGACAAGGCTAATCTGCCAGCGGTACAGCCGGTCGGGCAATAGGTCAAGT
>JBCCAG010000700.1:0-2604 GCA_039814955.1 Cyanobacteria bacterium P01_A01_bin.135 | reverse complement strand
GGCCTGCTGGTAGTAGACTTGGGCTTGGGTGGCCCAGGTCGCTTCAGCTTGCCCAGTGGCACGGGCGCGCTTGGCCTGCGCTAGGGCCGTATTGCCCAGCTCCAGCAAAATAGGGCTGCGGGATGGTTCAGGGGCGATCGCTAGGCTCTGCTCCAGCAGCGATCGCGCCGCCATCAGCTGTCCCAACTGCCGATAGGTGCGGCCTAGGTTTTGTAGCCCTGCCGCTCTGGCCTGAGGGCTAACGGCGGGGCGCTGCAGCAAGGGGGCGGTTGCCTCTAGGGTGTCTGCTGCCTGGAGGGCGAACCCCATGGTTTGCAGGGCCCGGGCTTGGTTAATGCGACAACCCAACTGGTTGTCCAAGTCGTTTAACGCGGCGAAGGTGGCCTCGGCTTGGCGCCACGTTTCTAAAGCTTCGGTGGGGCTGCCCTGGTGCCACAGCAGATTACCCTGGGCTAGCTGAGCTTTGCCCAACACATCCCGCGCCGCTGCTATGGGCGAGGCCGGAATCAACGCGAGGGCAGCGCTAATCTGCTGCTGAGCGGCGGGCCACTGGTTCAGGTGCTGGTGGGCTAGAGACAAGTGGACCCGCACCAGCGCTTGATCGAGGGGGCGATCGCGCCGCGGATCGGTGAGGCTGCGCTGCCATGCTTCAATGGCTTCAGCGTAGCGTCCAGCGCTGTAGTGGGTCAGCCCAGCGCTAAATGGGTCGCTGATTTGAGCCAGGCTTGGCGCTGGCGATTGAGGGATAGCGGACCGCGCCGGCAGCGATAGCAGCTGCGCCAGCAGCAGGGCGGCAACAACGCCGAGTAAAAACCGGGTGATGTGGCGGTTCATTGATAGCAGCCTCCAGAAGCTTCTGTCGTCTCAGCTAACAGGATGATCTGCCCCTGGTCGGTCTGTCGCCAGCCCTGGGCTTCAATCACTTGGGGGCTAGGCTCAGCGCCCGACGGCTCAGGCGGCTCTCCCACCGCTTCCCAGAGGCGATTGCCGCTGGCTAAATCTGCGGTCTGGGTCGGCAGTCCCCCCCGCCGGGTATCGACAAAGCGGCTGCTGCCCGCCGTGCCCCGGCATCCCTGGGCCAGGGGCGGGGGGCTGGTGTCGGTGGGTAGCTCGGCGGCGCGCTGCACCGGGTCCACGCCGAGTTCGTCGATGATGATTGTCCCCGAGATACCGAACTCTGAGCTGGCGCTGATGTCGTTGGTGTCGTTGGCCCGCAAGGCATCAAATAGGCCAGGGCGCTCCTGCAGGCCAAACAGCCGCAGGGTGGAAATGTCGATTCTGCCGCCGTCGCCGGCCAATTGGGCGCTGGCGATAATGTCGATGTTGCTGCGCCCGTCGGCGACGATGAAGCCTTCTGAGGCGTCAATGCGGATGTTGCCGCCGTTGGCTCCGGCATTAGCTTGGGCCGCGATGATGCTGTTGTCTCGCAGCACCAGCAGGTCCTGCACCATTAGCCCCACGTTGGCAGACAGCTCGCCGCTACCGGCATTTACTCCTGTCTCGGCGCTAATCTCACCGTTGTTCAGCGTAATGGTGTCAGCGGCGATCGCTAGGTTGCCCGCCGTACCTAGGGGACTGCTGACGGTAATGGCCGAGTCATCCACCGTTAAGCTGCCGGCCTGTAGGCGTAGGTCCCCCGCCCGTCCGCCAGCCAGCGCCTCTACCGACAGTCGAGAATTGGACAGCGCTACCTCATCGGTTGCCGTCAGCCGCAGCCGCCCTGCCGCCCCCGTCTCAGCGGAAGCCAGGATAGCGCTGTCAACGAGCTGGGCGCGGCTGAGGTCCGTCAGCAAAATATCGCCCCCCTGGCCAGATACGGTGGAAGCGGACACCCTCCCGTTCTCTAGCCGCAGGCGGTTAGCGTCGATGCGCAAATCTCCGGCGATCGCCCCTATACTGCTCACGGTGACCTCTGCTCCACTCGCAATAGTTACCCCGTCAGCCAAGATGTCCAGGTTCCCCCCAGAACCGGTGGCTTCAGCACCAGACAGGGCAGACAGGGTGACATCGCCAAAAACATCCAAGCGACCCGTTTGAATAGATAGATCCCCCGCATCACCCGCTCCTGTAGTTTCCACCGCGATGCTGCCATCCCCCTGAATCCGCACCCGCTCCGGGGCAGCGATCGCCAAATCTCCCCCGTCTCCTATCGCAGTGGTAGAGGCCGACACGCGGGCCGCGTTGCGCAGGGTGATGTCCAGTTCGGTATCTGCGCCGAAAGGCTGCAGCCGCAGCCGGCCTGCGGGGGCGTCACCCTGGGTCTCGGCAAAGACGCCGACCCGGCCTGACAAATCCATGGTGGAGGCATTGAGGAAGATACTGCCGCCGCGGCTGGTGGGGGCGGCAGTGCGGGTGGCAGTGGCGGTGATGGCGGCGTTGCGGGCCACGGTGAGCCGGGGCGTATTAATGGTGATGTCCCCGGCCTGTCCCCGGCTGCTGGTCTCAACGGAGAGCTGACCGCCGCTGCGCAGGGTGACGCGCTCTCCGGCGTTGACGGTAATGTCGCCAGCGTCGCCGCTGGCCCCAGCGTTGGACTGGGCCGAAACGGTGACGCCATCTTGAACTCGCAGGCGGGCGGTATCGAGGCGGATACTGCCAGCGTCG
>JBCCAG010000547.1:0-3386 GCA_039814955.1 Cyanobacteria bacterium P01_A01_bin.135 | reverse complement strand
GCCGTCGCCACCGCCAGCGCTGCGGCAATCAGCAGCATGGAGCCCAAGTTATGCCACAGCGATCGCTCCCGCTGGGGGGAAGGGGCCTGGACGGTATAGCCCGCTCCGGTGCTGCGGCGGGCCGGGTCTGGCGTTGCCGCCGAGCTGGCCCTGGTGGGGTTGGGCCGACCGACGGCCACGGTGCGTAGCTCAGAGGCGGGGGGCTGGGGTCGAGGCGGCGCTGGGGGAACTGGCGCGGGGGGAATAGGCGGCGGTATGGACGGCGGCGCGTTGGGCGAAGTCCCGGTTGTCTGCAGCGGCAGCGCCGCCAGGGCGTTGGACAGCTCATCCACCGACTGGTACCGATCGCCGGGGCGGTAGCTGAGCATCCGCGAGAGCACCTGCATTAGCGGCGGGCTAGCGGGTATAGCTTCCCAGTTCCAGGCCAAGACCAGGTCATCGAATAGATCCTGGGGCTCTTTGCCCGTCAGCAGCACCAAGGCGGTTACCGCCAGGCCATAGACATCGCTGCTGGGGTAAGCCCGCCCGGTCTGAACCTGCTCGATGGGGGCGTACCCCGGCTTACCCACAGTGGTGGAGGGGGGCTCATCCGCCATCTGCACTCGGGTAACGATTTCTTTGACGACGCCAAAGTCAATTAGCACTGGCAGGCGATCGCGCTGCCTAAGAATGATGTTATCTGGGGTGATATCGCGGTGGATGATGCCCTTGCCGTGGATATGCCGCAGCACGGGCACTAACTGCCGCATCAGGGACACCACCTCGGTCTCAGTGAACGGCTGACCGGTGGGTCGCCGCTGGTCCAGCACCTCGCGGCAGGTTTTCCCCTCAATGTAGTCCTGCACCAAAAACAGCCGCTCTGCTTCTTCAAACACGGCCCGGAACTGCGGCACCTGGGGATGCTGAATTTGGTAGAGAATCTGCGCCTCCCGCTGGAACAGCTCTCGCGACTTTTCAACGGCGTAGTCGCTGCTGGAGTTGGGCATGAACTCCTTGAGAACGCAGCTTTCGTTAAAGCGGCCCCCATCCTGGGCCAAGTAGGTGCGGCCAAACCCACCCTGCCCCAGAACGCTCTGGATGTGATAACGATTTTGGAGGACGGTGCCAGCAGAGAGCGGTTGCATGGAGAGCCATTGCCGATTCAAAGGGTCAATGACGATGATATAGCAATTGCCCAGGCGATCAGGGCGATCGCGCTACCTTAGAGGTCCAGTGATTCCAGAAACAAGGAGCAGCCCCACCAAAACCAATTTGGCAGGGCTGAAACGCAGTTAGGAGGTATCTAATACCAACAACCATATCGACTGTCTGACCCAATTGACGCGATTTTTAATAAGTTCTTAATCTGTATCGAGCTGAAAATGCCTAGCCCAGAGCCAGGGAATTCCCCGCAAACTCGTCAATTCGGCACGCTGTACGGCATCAGTGTCGGCCCCGGCGATCCGGAACTGATCAGCGTCAAGGGGTTGCGGGTGCTACAAGCCGCCCCCGTGGTGGCCTTTCCCGCTAGCACCAGTCCCGAGAAGCCCGGCGTTGCCCAGGGCATCATTGCCCCCTGGCGACAGCCCCATCAGAAACTGCTGCCGCTGCATTTCCCCTACACCCAAGACGCCCATCAGCTCAACCGCGCCTGGGCCGCTGCCGCTGAAGCCGTGGGGTTTCATCTCGCTCAACAGCAGGACGTGGCCTTTGTCTCAGAAGGGGACGTCAGCTTCTATAGCACCTTCACTTACCTGACCGAGTCTCTGCGGCGGCAGATGCCCCAAGTCACCATCACCGCCATTCCGGGGGTCTGCTCGCCCCTGGCGGCGGCGGCGGCGCTGCAGATGCCCCTAACCCTTGGGGATCAGCGGCTGACGGTGCTGCCGGCGCTGTACAGCGTTTCAAATCTGGAAACGGCCTTGGACAATAACGACGTGGTGGTTTTAATGAAGGTGAGCTCGGTCTATGGCCAGGTATGGCAAATTCTCCAGCAGCGCCAGCTTTTGGCGTCTAGCTACGTGGTGGAATGGGCCACCCACGATCGCCAGAGGCTTTACCATGGGCTCAGCGATCGCCCCCAATTAGCCCTCTCTTACTTTTCGCTGATGGTCATCACTGTTGCCCCATCCCACTACGGCACATTGCCCTGATGCAGATTGGTCTACTATTGGCGTAAGGCCAGCTGTTAGACTGGCTGAACCCAGCCGCAGACCTTCGCCCAGCGGCAGAATTGGCCAGTTGCCGTTCCGGATTAGCGGCCTAGCTCTCTAGAATTAAGTTGAGTAAACCGGTCACCTCGGCTGAAGCAAGTCCTATGTCCTACCGCTCCAACTCGGCCAAACTTCGGCGCATCATGCAGCAGCCCGGCTGGTGGGCCGCCATCTCCTCCCTTGGCTTCCACGGGTTGATTTTTTTGGTGCTGTCTATTTTGCCGGCTCCCCCCTCTCTGGGAGATGACATCGACTCCTCTCGCACCGTCTCTGTCGTAGAGCTATCTCCGGGACAAACCGGGCGCTTGCCCAACTTTATCGAGTTAGACACCGCCCTACCGCCGCTGCCCGAGGCCCCGCCGCCTGATCCCGATTCATCTGATTTGGGGGTAGAGCCATTTGAGTTCGACTTAGGCCCCAACATTATCGAATCCCAGCGGGACTTCAACCTAGCCCCCCGCACCTCACCCACCTACGACTTCTCAGACTTATTCTCTAACCTGCCGGCCCCCAACGTCCTCAACCGCCGTCGCCCTATCCCCGTGCCGCGCACCACCCGCCCGCTGCCAGCCCCTACTCCCATTCAGCCCACTGCCCCGGAGGTGGTGCAGCCCGCTCCGCTGCCTGAGGCCACCGCTGAAGACCTGCAGCCCACCCCTCCTGCCGAGCAGGAGTCCCCCGCAGAGCAGCCCGACCCATCGGAACAGCCGCCTCAGCAGACGGCCCGCGCCTCTCAGTCGCCGCCGCCTCAGGGAATTCAATTGTCGGAAGCGCAGCAGGAGAGGTACGAGCAGCTGTTTACCTACAACGCCCAGGGCACCAGCGGCAGAGAGGCCCAGGACAAGGCCCTCACCTGGTTCACGGAAACCCTAGGCCGCGACATCGACGATATCGATAGCCTTAGAAACTTTTTGTCCCTGCAGGTGGACTATCCGCCGGATACCTGTGCCATCGGAGCAGAAGAAGGGGATCTAACCGCTACCTACGGCGTGGTGCTGGGGGAAGACGGCAATATTTCTGAGCGGCCCGAACTAATTCGCAGTGCGGGCTACCCCGTGCTCAACTTCGTCGGTCGCGACGCGGTGGAGGCAGAAGGCTCCTTCAGCGATGCTACCGGCCCCCGGCTAGTGCGAGTTGACTTCATCTACAGCGATGCTGCCTGCGCCGCGGCTGAGGCGATCGCCCGCGACAGCG
>JBCCAG010000005.1:0-18664 GCA_039814955.1 Cyanobacteria bacterium P01_A01_bin.135 | reverse complement strand
GTCCGGCGATACAGCAGTCGCCTAATCGCGCGCAGGGGAATTCGGCGTAAGCTAGCTAAAGGCATGGCTCGATGTACCGCTGGTTGCAGCAGCCTAGATAAATCGTTCGCTATGGATAACAGACCGCGAGCCAAGAAGCCTCGCTCTAGGGAGCAACTAGTCTGGCGTGACGGACCACGGCGGTCCATTGTTCCCCTGCTTTATCTACATTGATCAAGCTGCAATATCGGAAATCATTGAGCTCAATCTTCGCGAAATTAAACATTGCACTTTTAGGACTGATTTTGTGGCAGACGCGATTATTATCGGCAGCGGCATCGGCGGGCTAGTAACCGCAGCGCTGCTGGCCCGCTACGGCTGGCAGCCCCTGGTGTGCGAAAGCCACAGTATCCCTGGCGGGGCGGCCCACAGCTTCTCCCGGCGGGGGTTCCACTTTGATTCGGGGCCGTCTTTCTACTGCGGTTTGGGCAATGTGGACGCAGACGGGGGCACTGGTGGCCTGGCCCCCTCCATCAACCCCCTGCGGCAGGTGCTGGATGCCTTGGAGGTGAGCTTGCCCACCGTTGCCTACAACCCGCTGGGGCATTACCACTTTCCCGAGGGGACCCTGCCGGTATACGGTGACAGCGATCGCTATCGGCAGGCGGTGGCCAAGTTCACCCCCCGTGGTGCGGCGGAGCTAGCGGCGTTCGAGGCCCGGCTCCTACAGCTTTACGAAGCGCTGCGTCCGATTCCTACCCTAGCGCTGCGCCCTGACCTGGCGGCCTTTCCCCTGCTGCTGGGGCGCTACGGCGGGACGATGCTGAAGCTGCTGCCCCAGCTGCCCGCCATCCAAGGCTCGGTGGGGGATCTACTAGACCAGACGGTGCAGGATCCCTGGGTGCGGCGACTGGTGGACCTAGAATGCTTTTTGCTCTCGGGGCTGACGGCGGCGGAAACCGTGGCCCCGGAAGTGGCGTTTATGTTCGGGGAGCGCAGCCGCTCGGTGATTGACTATCCCTTGGGGGGCAGCGGCGCGATTATCGAGGCCCTGGTTACGGGACTGCGGCGCTGGGGTGGGGAGCTGCGGCTGAATAGCCACGTGGAGCGAATTTTGACCCACCAGGACCAGGTAACGGGGGTACGGCTACGGGACGGCTCAGAGCTTCAGGCCCCAGTGGTGATCTCCAACGCGACCATCTGGGACACCTACCGTCACCTGCTCTCCCCGGAGGACCTGCCGCCGCCATTTCGTCAGCAGGCGCTGCAGACCCCCGCTATCCACAGCTTCATGCACCTGCACCTGGGCATCCGGGCTGAGGGGCTAGAGCAACTGACGGGGCACCATGTGGTGGTCCACGACCCGGCGCTGACCCAGCCAGGGCACACCTGCATGGTGTCGATTCCCTCCGTCTGGGACCCTAGCCTCGCGCCGCCGGAGCACCACGTCGTCCATGCCTACACCCTAGAGCCCTACGACGGCTGGCAGCGCGGGGAAAACTACGAAGCACGCAAGCGGCAGCGGGCTGAGCCCCTATTTCAGGCCCTGGAGCGAATTATCCCCGATGTGCGATCGCGTAGCGTACTGGAGCTGATTGGCACCCCCCTCACCCACCAGCACTACCTGCGCCGCCACCAGGGCACCTACGGCCCGGCGATCGCGGCGGAGATGGGGCTTTTTCCGGGTCACCGCACCCCCATCGGCGGCCTCTACCGGGTGGGGGACAGCACCCGGCCTGGCATCGGCGTTCCGGCAGTAGCGGCGTCTGGCATTCTCTGCGCCCACGCCCTGGTGAAGCCCGCCCAGCAGCGATCGCTGCTGAACACGGTGGGGCTATAGGGAGCTATAGGCATGGATATACTTGCGCTGCGGGGTGAGCTGGCGGCCCTTGGCTCCGCCGCGATTTGGGCTGTCACCTCAGCGGTTTACGCCCGCGTCGGGCAGCGGGTAGCCCCCTTGACCCTGAATTTACTCAAGGGGCTGGCAGCCATCGGCTTTACGCTGCTGACCCTAGCTCTGCGCTCCCAGGCGTTTCCCGCCGTCGACAGCACCGCTCTATGGCTGCTGCTCCTCAGCGGCGCTTTGGGAATTGGCCTGGGGGACACCGCCTTTTTCGCTAGCCTCAACTGCCTGGGGGCGCGGCGGGGCCTGCTGCTGGAGGCCTTGGCTCCTCCCCTGGCAGCGCTAATTGCCTGGATGGCCCTGGGGGAACGGCTGCCAACCGTCGCCTGGCTGGGGATTGGGTTGACGGTGGGGGGCGTGGCCTGGGTGATTGTAGAGCGATCGCCGAAAAGTGGGGATGCCCCGCCGCAGCTGCGTCAGGGGATTGTCTTCGGTAGCGTAGCGGCCTTGGCCCAGGCGGCGGGGGCGGTGCTGTCGCGGGCAGCCCTCGCCGACACCGCCATGCCGCCCCTGTGGAGTAGCCTGATTCGCCTAGGTGCGGGCTGCACCGTGCTGCTGTTATGGCAAGGTCTCTCCCCGGCTAAGCGCCCCCGGGTCCGCGCTGCCAATCTTCTACGTTTGCTGGCGCTGATTGCAGCCACGGCGTTTGCCAGTACGTTCCTCGCCATCTGGCTACAGCAGACGGCCCTCAAGTATACAGAGACCGGCATTGCCCAAGCTATTGGGGCCACCAGCCCCATGTTTATTATCCCCATTGCCCTAGGTCTAGGAGAGCGAGTGAGTTCGCGGGGGATTTTGGGGGCGGCGATCGCCCTCGTCGGGGTATGGCTGCTGTTCGTCGTTTGATTCGCTGTTATGCTGTAGCAAGTGCCTTGTGGTTAATAGCAGTAAATATGTCAGCATCCCAACCCCTAACGGGTCCAGAATTGGTTTCTTGCGCTCGCTCTAACGCCAGGCGCGGCGCTGCCGCTGCCGCCGAGAGCTGCGGCTATGGCAAGGACGTGACCGCTTTCGAACAGGCCCTTGGGGAAGCCTGCGAGGCGATGGGTGTGGAGGTGACCACCTTCTCTGAAGTGGTTGACGACGTGCTCAGCGACGGCTAGCAGGTAGTCTGAAATGGGAGATGACCTCAGGGCGGACTACCGAGAGACTTTGGCCGCTAAGCTAGCAAAGTTCAACCAGGAGATCGACGCGCTGACGCAGCAGCTTGACCAAATGCAGGGAGCGGACGCTGAGACCGTCGCCAGCTACCAGCGCTATTTGGATGCCATGCAAATTAAGCGCAAAGCGGTTGAATTAAAGGTGGCAGAGCTGGATGAGGCAGACGGAACCCTGTGGGATGCCCTCCAAGGCGGCATCGATGAGGTGTGGCAAGATTTGACCTCCACCTTGGAGCGAGCCACCGCAGAGTTTGAAGCGGGGCAACGACTCAGAGATGGGCTCGAAGATAGCCAGGGCGACGCCTAGAAGATATCGTTCAACCTATCCTTTAGCGCCTCGGGCTGCGCCAGCTCGACTACCTGCAGCTTGTGGGTGGCGACGAGCTGAGTTGCTCTGGGGTCCGCCGCTTCGCCCCGCGCGGCGGCGGCGATAATATCAGCGGTACGCCCGCTCCCGGCAATTACCAGCAGCGGGCGTCCTGCCTCAGCATGGGCGGCGGCATCTTTCCAGGTGATTTCGCCGCCGTTGACCACCACCGCCGCCGAGCCGCAGGACCCCGCTAACTGAGTGGCCACTGCCGCCATCCACCAAGACTCATCTCCCCATTGGTCACCGGGGACTAGCAGGCAATGGGTATGGTGAGGCTCAAGGGGACAGGACTCTGCTGATGCACCATCAGCGTATTCTGGCAAATCCACTAGCCCCACTGGCGCCACCCCCACCAGCGGAAAGTCACCGTCGATGCTAGCCCGCCCTTGGCCAATCAGCCGCATCACCCCTGCGTCTGTTCCCCCGTCCACTACCGTCAGCTGACGGTCTTGGGCAAAGGGGGCGATCACCCCAGTAAATAGCTGCGTCACCTTAGCAAAGTCGGCATCGCTCAGCTTGCTGGCCCCGCCGATGATTACCAGCGTAGGCCGAGGCTGCTTAAAACCCAAAGCCGGTAGCGCCGCCGGTAGCGCCGCCGGTTCGTCAACCCGGAGGAGTGTGGTTTGAAGCGGGGCTGAGGGGAGGTTGCCGGTCATAGTGGTGGCGATCGCAGTATTGGCGATCGCAATAAAAGAGGTTGGTGACGATAGTAGCGCAGCCCCGCGGCTCGCACCAGGCCAGCCGCCATTAAATGTGAGAGAGAATTGCCGCCGCGGCGCGATCGCAGGCTCCGGCCTCCCCCAATGCATCCCGCATCCGCCCATAGCCCGCCTGCATTTGGGCCTGGGCCTGGGCATCGGTGAGCAGGGCCACGGCAGCGTCGGTTAGTCGGTCAGCCGTCGCCTTTTCCTGCAGAAACTCGGGGACGATAGCCTCCATCCCCGCCAGGTTTGCCGGGGACATAAAGGGAATCGAGAACCGCAGGACATGGCGAGCAATCCAGTAGGTCAGGGGGTTAACGCGGTAAATCACCAGCTGGGGCACCCCCATCAGCGCTATCTCTAAGTTGACGGTCCCCGACTTGGCGATGGCTAAATCTGCAGCGGCGATCGCCGTCTGGGGCGCTTGGTCTATTAAGGTAGCTTTGAGCCCCGCCCGCTGCAGCGCCGCCGCTACCAAAGGGCGGTACTCCGGCAGCGACACCGGCACCCAAAAGCTGACGCGGGGCAACTGTGCCTGCAAGCGCGCCGCCGTTTCGAACATGACCGGAGCTAGGTAGGTGATTTCTTGGCGGCGGGAAGCGGGCAGCAGGACGATCGCCCGCTCCTGGTCAGAGATACCGAGCTGGGCGCGGGCCGCTGGGCGGGAGGGGAGCCGGGCCACATGGTCCACGATGGGATGGCCGACCCAGGTGACATCGGCGCCGTGGCTTTGGTAGTAGCGGGCCTCTTCCCGAAAGATGGCCAGCAGACGATCCGAGGCTTTGACCAGGCGGGCGGTATTTTGGGAGCCGATAGACCACACCCACTCCTGGGGGGCGATGTAGTAAATTACCGGCAGCTCGGGGAAGGCCTGCTTGAGGTAACTGCCCAGGGTCAAGTTGGGTCCCATGTAGTCAATCAAGACGGCGGCATCGATAGCATTGGCCTGCAGATAGCGCTCCACTCGCTGCTGAATTTTGAACGTAGGGAGCAAGAAGGGCAGGGATTCTACAATGCCCACCGACCCAATGCCGCTGGTGTTGGCCAGCAGAGTGGCTCCGGCAGCCGCCATGCGATCGCCGCCCAGGGCCACAATTTCTAGCTCATCGCCAGCCGCCGCTGCCTGTCGCCGCAGGGCTTCAATCAGCAGCGCCCCCTGCAGATCTCCAGACACTTCTCCAGTGCTAATCAAAATTCTGACTGACGCCATGGCAAGCGGGTAGATAGATTGGCGATTGGCTAAGTTAAGGCGCGCTGCTATGGCCCCGTGCCCGACCCGGCGTCAGGCCGCGCCGCCCCGCCACTTGGTTTTGCTGCAGAAACTGAGCTAAGTGATGAACGCTGCTGCCGGGGCTAGCTAGGTGCTCTAGCTTAGCCAGGGCTTCGCTGAAGCTAAGGCCATCGCGGTAGAGCAGCCGGAACGCTTGCTTGAGGCCCTGAAAGGCGCGTCCATCGTCCGATTGGGTGAGTCCGGCTCGGCGCAGCCCCACCTGATTGAGGCCCCGGATGCGGCAGGGGTTTCCCTCCGCCAGCATGAACGGCGGCACATCGCGGTCTACCCGCGCCATCCCGCCGACCATCGCCAACTGCCCAATGTGCACAAACTGATGAATGCCGGTCATGCCTCCTAGCACCGCCCTAGACTCGATATGGACATGGCCCGCCAGAGAAACCGCATTGGCAATTACCGTATGGTTTTCAATCACGCAGTTGTGGGCCACATGCACATAGGCCATCAGCAGGTTGCGATCGCCAATCACCGTTGCCTCGTTGGCCTGGGTAGCCCGGTTAATGGTGACGTATTCCCGAATCCGGTTTTCATGGCCGATCTTGACCAGGCTGACGGCACCGTCGTACTTGAGGTCCTGGGGCTCTAGGCCAATGGCCGCCCCCGGAAAAATCTCGTTGCGATCGCCGATATCAGTGCACCCGTCGAGCACGACATGGGCTCCAATCACCGTCCCTGCCCCTACCTTCACCTGCTCCCCCACCACAGCGTAGGGGCCCACCCGCACTGTTGGATGGAGCTGCGCTCCGGGGTGAACAACGGCAGTGGGATGGATCAAGGTAGTCAAGGCTTTGGCTCCAGATTTTGGCTCCAGCGGCATAAGCGCTAACGTCAATCCCTCAATGTCACCCTCGCCATCAGTATACGAGAGAGAACATCAACTCTCCTTCAGCCGCGAGCTGTCCCTCCACTGTGGCGCGCCCCTGCATTTTACCAAAGCGGCGGCGCTTCACTGAGATCAGGTCCACCGTCATCAACAGCTGGTCGCCGGGCACCACCGGGCGGCGGAAGCGCACCTTATCGATGCCGGCAAACATCAGCAGGCCTTCGGGAACGTCGGGCAGTTGGGTCAACACCACGCCCCCCACTTGGGCCATCGCCTCAATAATCAGCACCCCCGGCATGATCGGTCGCCCAGGAAAGTGCCCCTGAAAGTGGGGCTCGTTGAAGGTAACGTTCTTCAGCCCGACGGCCCGCTCACCGGGTATGTAGTCCACAATTCGATCGACGAGGGCAAAGGGATAGCGGTGGGGCAGAAGCTTGTGAATTTCCTCCACCGGCAGCACGGATTTCTCAGCGCTTTTCCCGTTGTCATCGTTGTGCCCATCGTCGTCCGGCTGCATGGGGTCAATATGTTTTGCGGACGTGTGGTCGTCGGTCAATGTGGACATGGATATCTTGTTTGTGAAAGGGCGGTTGCAAAGTCACGATAAGGCGTTCGACAGCGCGGGCGGCTGAACAGCGCTGGCCCGAAGCTGCTGTGCGAACTGGATATGCAGGCGATGGCTAGCCCGGTACGCCACAATGTGGGCGCGGGGTAGCCTGCCCAAAAGGCTCATATCGCCTACTAAGTCTAAAAGTTTATGACGAGCTGGTTCATTTGAAAACCTTAAGGGTGGGTTAAGCCAGCCTGAATCATCGCACACAAGGGCATTCTCTAGGCTGCCGCCACGAATCAGCCCCTGCTGACGCAGGTAGTCGATCTGGTGAGCCAGACCAAAGGTGCGAGCCGGGGCGATCGCCGTTAAAAAGGGCTCCTGGTCCGGTATCCAGCTCGCCCACTGGTGACCGATAGCGGCGAGGGTAAAGTCGATGCCGTAGGTCAACCGACATTGGGAAGCGGGGAACGCTGCCAGCCAGGCTTCTCCCTCCTGCAGGTGGAGGGGATGGGGAATGCTGATACGCTGTGGGGCAGCAGTGAAGGGGGCGATACCCACCCCCTGCTCCTTGCGACCCACTGCCGCAATTGACTCAGCCCACAGCCGGGCAGAGCCATCTAGGAGCGGCACCTCTGGCCCATCTAGCACGATGCGGGCGTTGTCAATATCCATGGCCACCAGCGCCGCCAGCAAATGCTCAACAGTGCGCACCGTCACCCCACCATTGCCCAGCTCCGTAGAAAGCTGAGTGCTGACCACATGGTCCAACGTGGCCGGAATCAGGGAGCGATCGCCGCTGAGTCCTGCAGCGCCCGAACCTGTATTATCTGGTTCGACATCGCTCCGCACAAATACCCGGCCGCTGTTGGGGGGTGCTGGCAAAATGCGAACCTGACTCTCCAAGCCGGCGTGCAAGCCCACACCCCGCTGCTCGATGGGGGCAGCCAGGGTTCCTTGATTAACAACGACGGTGTCAGGCGTTGGGGCGGTAGTCTCCATGGGTATTAGCGCGGCCAGTCCGCGCCTGCGACAGGGCCTCAGCCCTTGAACTGTATCACGTTCTGGCCCGGCGCTAATGCCAGGCCCTCCCCATTAGAAGCGCTCGCCAATGCCGAAGTGGATGCGGCTATCGCCATCGTCATTGATGCCGTAGTCGACTCGAATGGCCCCTAGGGGCGATCGCACCCGCACCCCGATGCCGTAGCCAAATCCCGTTCCTGGCTTCTCCCGCACCTCAGCCGGCTCTCCCGGTACATCGCTGCCGGTGCCCAAATCCGTGCCGAAGTCGGCAAACAGCGCTCCACCGACGATGGAGAAGATCGGGAAGCGGTACTCCGCCGTAGCCTGCACAAAGCTGCGGCCGCCGGCCAGTTCCCCGGCGTCATAGCCCCGCACCGAGTCCGTCCCCCCTAGGGAGAATGCCTCGTAGGGGGGCAAGTCACCCAAGACGGTACCCGCCTGCACGTTAAAGGCAAAGGCTTCTGGGCCATCGGTAAAGCCGGTGATATCCGCGGGCAGATAGAAGCTGTAGCTGCCCCGCAGGCGGTTGAAGAAGATGCTGCCATCGCCAATGGGAATCGACTGCTCCGTTCCCACCCGCAGCAGGGAGCCGCTAGTGGGCTGCTGCGAATCGTTGCGGCGATCGCGCACGGCAGCAAGCTGTAGGGTAAACAGATCGTCCGTGCCGTCCCCGTCAAAGCTGAGGTCATTGCCCAGCTCGTCCTCCGGCTCCAGCGCCCCGTCAGAATCGCGGATAGAGACCCGCTGATACTGCAGCTGAGTGGAGGCGCGCCAGCCCTCCCAGCCCAGCCACTCGTCTAAAGGACGGCTGAAGCTAATAGCCCCGCCTAGCCTCTGGACCCGGGGGGTGTCGCCGTTGGGCAAGTCCACATCGTTCTCTCCCTCGTTGAAGATCAGGGAGATGGAGCGACGGCTGAAGGCATTGACGGTGTAGGAGGTACGGTAGGGGTCACCAGCAATCCAGGGGTCCGTGAACCGCACATCAAACAGGAATTCCCGCTCACCAATCTGCACCTCGGCCCCCAGCTGCTGGTTGTTGCCCCCCAGGTTGCGCTGCTGATAGCTAACGCTACCGAATAGGCCACTGGAGGAGCCGAAGCCCAGACCTGCCGCCAAAGAGCCCGTCCGCCCTTCAATGACGTTGACCACCACATCCACATTGCGGGGGTCCTCGCCCGGTTCCAAGGTAACCCGCACATCGTCAAACAGCCCCAGCTCGAATACCTGCTGCAGGTCTTGCTGAATCTCTTCCTGGTTGAAAACATCGCCAGATTCAGTCTCAAATTCTCGGGTAATGATGAAATCGCGGGTCCGACCTTCGATGGGCTCTCCGTCTTCGTCGGTGTCAAGACCATCCTCATCCAAGAATTTGACCTCGATATCCTCAATTACCCCTTCAGCCACTTCCAATACGGCAACGCCGTTATCGGAGATTTGGCGGGCGTCTAGCACCTGAGCCAATACGTAGCCGTTTTCCTCGTAGACGCTGCTCAGTTCATCAATACCCTGCTGGAACGTAATCAGATTCAAGGTCTCTCCATACTGAGGCGAGAAAATCGCATCGGCCACCTGCTCGATTTCTAGCTCCTCGCCACCAAATGCGAGGGTTTCGCCTTGAGCCGCTAGGGCGCTGTCGGCGATATCCACCTCCCGCAGAATTGGATTGGGCTCCACGAAAAACGTCACCCTCACTCCCAAAGGAGTGTCTTCAGGAATCGTCTGTACGTTGGTGAAAAAGCCTGTCGCGAACACCGCGTTGATGTCACTTTGTAGCTGCGATCGCGTGGTGACGCGGCCCGGCTGGGTTTGAATCTGCTGGTAAACCAGGTCTTCTAGCTCAGGGCGATCTTCGACACCGCTGACCCGCACTTCGGCCACTTGAACCCTGGGCTCAGGCTGGGCTGTCTCAGCCTCAGGGGCATCGGTGGCGGGCGTCTCTTCATCAGCCGGTTCACCGGCATCTGCATCGGGTTCGGCATCCTCTTCAAAGTCCTCTACCGCCTCTTCCACCGAGTCCTCGTCGTCGATGTCAATCTCCACCTCTACCGCTGGGTTAGGGGCCGGGTCGTCGAACAGCTCTAGGGGGTCAGGAGAACTCTCAGGATCATCGGCGGGGGTAATCTCGACATCGGACTCTTCATCGACAATCTGCGCTAGGCGGGCGGGCGGCAGATCCGCTAACCAGCGGGCTCCTCCCGACCTGAATTCGACAGGGCTGAACTCGACCGACGGCTCAGCCGCTGGCGGGGCGATCGGCGGCAACCGGCGCGGCGCTAGATTGGGTTGCTCAGCGGTGCGGCTAGCAGGGCGCGGCTGCGGCTGAGCTTGAACATCTGGAGCGAGCCCGATGGCAACTGATGCCGTCAGGGACATGAGAACAAGCGGATGGAACCGATTACGCATACATTAATTTCTCCACACACCACCGATGCACCGCATTTATTGGGCGGTTAATGACAGTACAGTCAGCGTAAATCGTAAGATCATACAATAGTCCAAACGGACAGATCTTACAGCATTCCAGCCCGCCCGTCAGATTGAAATTGCAAGCCGCAGTCGCGATTAACCCTAACAGCAGCCCTCCCCAGAAGCGATCGCCCTCGGGTTTGCCCTAAGACTAGTCCTGGTTCAAGCCCTCAACCGGTGGCTGGGACTCGGCCGCCTCAGACCCTGTCTCAGAGGAAATCCCGTCATAGGTTATCTCGGATAGGGTTCTGGCCAGGTCTGCCGCCTGCTCATCATTGAAGGGCCGCTCCACCATAACGGCGATGACGTAGCGTCTGCCCTCAGGGGTGTCGATCAGGCCCACATCCCCCAGCACGGTGCCAATATCACCTGTTTTATGGGCAATGGTGGCATCGAGGGGAATCCCCTGTGGCAGAAGCGTATCTGTCACGGTGTTGCGCATAATCTCAAACATCAAGTCCCGCGATCGCGGCGAGAGAAGCTCCCCGTTGCTGACGGCGGCCACCAAGGTTGCCAGCTCCATCGCCGTCGTCTTATTTTGCCCCTCCAAATCGGGCAGCGGTTGGGCCAGTGTGGTTTGGCTGAGGCCCCACTGGGCAAAGCGCTGGTTCACCGCTACCATCCCCCCCAGCCGGCGAATCAGGATGTTGGTGGCGGTATTGTCGCTGATGGTGATCATCATGTCTGCGGCCTCGAGGGCAGTGTAGGTAGTGCCCACTGGCTCGTACTGCATCGACCCTGATCCCTCGGCGACATCGGCCGCCTGCATGGTCACGGTATCATTCAGGGCAATGTCCCCCGCCTCCACCGCCTGCAGAAACGCAACCAGCACGGGCACCTTAATGGTGCTAGCGGCGGCCACGGTGGTTTGACTAGAGATGTCAGCATAGCCGCCGTTATCAAGATCAAGAATCGCCACCCGCCCTCTGAGCTGGGGATAGGCGGCGATCGCTTCAGACAGCTCAGTTTTGAGGGGGCTGAGCTCTGAGCCGACCATCAGGCCGCTGCCCAAAGTACCCGGTGCGCCCGGTGCGTCAGCGGTAGGCTGGGAGGCGTCTGTCGTTGAAGACTCCCCAGGGTCGAGGACGGCGTTGGAAGCCGTGAGATTGCGAGCTGGATTGAGGGCAGACAGCAGGGTACCCGCGATGGCGGCGATGCCCAGGCCTAAAATCAGCAGCCGCACGGCATAGAGCAGCCGTGAGGGCTTTTTAGCAGCGCGGCGACGCAGGCGGCGGGGCGGCCTGGTGGGAGCCTCAGCGCGGCGGGGAGACGCTGGTACGGGTGTTAGCTGCGGGGAGCGGCGGGACCGGGCCAAGGAGCCACCCGGGGAGGGGCTGATGGCTGACGATTGCGGGGCAATTGGGGCACGATTTAAGCGTCGCCGCCCGCCAAACGCTGCTGCATATTCGGAAATCTGCGGGCGGCGGGACCTCCGTTGAGGGAGCGTTGGGGAAGGCTGTGGGGCAGCTTGCCGGGCGGGGGCGGCCTGCTGGGAAGGGGCAGATGGAAGCAGCCGTAGCGACGGGCTGTCTGCCCCCGGCTGCGAGGCGGCGGGAGGTATGGCCTTGCCGCTAGACAGATATGAGCGGCGGGGGCGTGGCCCTGACGGCAAGCTGAGGGGCCGCTGCCCTGGAGTGGGTGAATGGGGCGATCGCGGCCGGTTGGTCCGGGGCAGCGCCGTCGAGGCGGGCCGGCGCCCACGGCGCTGTCCGGCGGTGTACTTGTTTGAATGCCCTAAATCTGCCACTGTAGTCCCCCTAAGTTTTTGCGGCCATCCATGGTAACCATCCCAATTCTATTAGCGGTCAATTTGTGCGCATCGGTGTCTGCGAATCATGCCCCCAAAAGCCAATTTAATCTCCCCCTACTCCTCTGCTGGCGGAGACGCTGACCTTTGAGAGCCAGCGAACCAGCGCATCTGCCGCAAAATTCCCCGCAGCATAGCAATATCCTGCGATGATAGCTGAGCCCGGTAGCCAATGGCACGAAACTTTTCCATGCGGCTGGAGGCGGTGTGGGAATATAAATAGCCAATCTTCAGCAGCGTCTCCTCTAGATCGCCGTAGAGCTGCTCTAGCTGATCGAGGGGGGCCGCTACCTCGGGTAGGTGAGGGGGCAGTACCGGCTCAGAGGGCTCACCGGTCACCAAGCGAGAGAGTTCATAGCAGCAGATGGCTACCGCCTGCGCTAGGTTGAGGGACGCATAGGCGGGATTTGTCGGAATCTTGACGCCGCACTGGGCGTAGGTGAGCTCTTCGTTGCTCAGCCCCCGGTCCTCCGGCCCAAAAATCAGCGCAGCGGCCAGGGGCGCACTTGCCCTGGGCAGGAGTCGCCCCAGCCCTACCTCCGGCGGGTAAAGGGGCTGGCCGGCGCGATCGCGGGCTGTGGTGGCTACGGCTTGTTGGCAGCCTTTGAGCGCCTCCGGCAGCGTGCTCACCTGGCGGGCCTGCTCTAACACATCCGCTGCATGGACGGCCATCATCCGCGCCTCGTCCCCTAGGGGATCACAGCGAGGATTGACGAGCACCAGCTGGGAAAACCCCAAATTTTTCATTACCCGGGCGATCGCCCCTACATTCAGCGCGCCCGCCGGTTCCACTAAAACAATGCGTAGATCGTTGAAGGCTTTTGCCATTCGCTCGCCATGAGGTACTCGTTCTCCCTCTATAATCAGCTGAGAAGCGGCTACCTGCATAGTGCAGTCTCACAGCAAGGCGTCAATGCCTTACGGGAGCGGGCTTCTGTTGACCTTGTTAGGGGACACACCTTGTGGGACGTAACCGCGCCAAAGCTGATCTGCCCACCAAAATTTGCCCGGTGTGCCAGCGCCCCTTTACCTGGCGAAAGAAGTGGAAAGACTGCTGGGACGAGGTAAAGTACTGCTCAGAGCGCTGTCGCCGCCGCCGCTCGGAACGCCAGGGCGGCGATGGCGCCGAAGCTAGTATTTGAGGGGGACCACAGCCATTATGACCAACCCGGTGCAGCCCAAACTGATCATTCACGGCGGAGCCGGGAGCTCCCTCAAGGGCAAGGGGGGCTTGGAGGCGGTACGCCGGTCGCTCCACGAGATCGTCCGGCAAACCTTTGCTGCCCTAGAAGCCGGAGCCACCGCGGAGGAAGCGGTGCTGCTGGGCTGCCGTCTCTTAGAAGATGAGCCCCGCTTTAACGCCGGCACGGGCTCTGTGCTGCAGTCGGACGGACAGGTGCGGATGAGTGCAGCCCTGATGAGCGGCGATCGCCAGCGGTTTAGCGGCGTCATCAATGTGGGTCAGGTGGAGCACCCCATCGACCTGGCGCAAACCCTGCAGACAGCAGCGGACCGGGTGCTATCGGAAACTGGCGCAGCCCTGCTGGCCCGGGAGCTGCAGCTCCCCCTCTACAATCCTCTGACGGATCTGCGGCTGCGGGAGTGGATGCAGGAGCGCCAGGGCAACTTTGATGCCGATATGGCCAGCGTCATTGCTGAGCCTACCGGTGAGCCCACAGGTGAGCTGGAACAAGCCGGAAGCAAAACTGACTCTGAGGCAGGCCGGGGCACCATCGGCGTGGTGGCCCGCGATCGCCAGGGGCGGCTGGCGGTCGGCACCTCCACGGGGGGCAAAGGGTTTGAGCGTATCGGGCGGGTCAGCGATTCGGCCATGCCCGCTGGTAACTACGCAACGCCTGTGGCGGCGGTGAGCTGTACCGGCATCGGCGAAGACATCATCGACGAATGTTTGGCGGCCCGCATTGTGGTGCGGGTTACCGATGGGGCAGCGCTAGAGGCGGCGTTTCAGCGCTCTTGCAGCGAAGCGCACCAGAACCACCGCGACTTGGGGGCCATCGGCCTTGACCACAGCGGGGCGATCGCCTGGGGCAAAACCAGCGATGTTCTACTAGCGGCGTATCACGACGGCACCGCCATCGGCGACACCCTAGAAGCACCGCCTGGCCTTCAGACCGGCGGGCAGTAAGCTAGGGCCATCCGGATCTGCGCCTTGTGGCTCGCTATAGGTGAGTAAGCGCCAACTTGAGCTAGAAGCAAAGCCTGGGATTGGCGTTTGTCGTCTGGGTATCATAGCGTCTATCCTTGATAGGCAAGGTTGGGTTCTTGAGGTCCTTTGCTGGCCTGTTTACCCCTATCGCCCCCTCCTAAGCCTCAGCGCCCGGGCTCACTCCGCCGTGCTCCGGCATTATCCCTTATACAAACTTCTCTTGCTGAACGCCCCGTTATAGGTAATTGACTACTGCTGACGTATGACTAAGTTTTCTTTCCAGCGCTCGCCCCAGCGCATTTACTCAGTGCTAGCTAGTGGCTTGGGCTGCGCTAGCCTGCTCGGCATCGCCAATGTTGCGATCGCAAGGCAAGCAGTAACGGCAACGGCCCTCGACCGGGGGGTGACCTCCCAGGAGCCGGCCCAGCTGCCAGAGGCGCTAGCCGTAGCCCCGCTAGAAACTGCCTTAGTCTTGCCCCCAGAGCATTTTCCGATTGAGACTGCCGCTCAGCAGCGCCCATCCGTGACCGAGCGGGCCGCTGACACCCCTCATCCCTCCAGTGGCGAAGCTGGCGCATCCGCTAAAGCCGTTCGCTTGCTGAGCGCCGAGATTGACCCGTCGCCAGCCCAGTCTGCTTCCTCCGAAGGTGCCGCCGTTACCCTGCCTACCGCAGCCACCGTTGAGCCGGCTTCAGATGGTGCTAACCCGGCGTCTGAGCGATTTGATGCGGCTCCCCTCTCCATGGAAGGCATGGGAGTAAAGAGTGATTCAGTGGATTATGGCACCCAGTACATCGACCCGACGGACTACAGTTTGGGGGCAACTGAGCCCGTTGCTGCCCCCGATGTGGTGCTCACCGAGCGTTCCACAGGCTGCAAAACCGTGCTGCGCCCTGGGGATGACATCCCTCAACAGCTGTGTGGCGCTGAAGGCAGTAGTGCTCCGGCGCGATCGCCAGCGGCGGCCTCACCGGGACGCATCAGCACCCCTCAGGTAAACGCCGTGCGGGTGGGGACAATTACGGTTGACGGCACCGGCATTCGCCTGCGGCGCTCAGTTCGCGATTACTACAACAAGACCGCTCGCCCTCAGGCGCTGCGCGGCAACGGTGATAATACGCTGATGTTTCCTCTGGCAATTCCGGCCCGCATCTCGTCCCCCTTTGGCTGGCGCGTCCACCCTATCTTTGGCGATCATCGCCTGCATACCGGTACAGACTTTGCTGTTCCTCAAGGGACGCCAGTTGTCGCCGCCTTCTCAGGACGGGTTGCCCTGTCGGATATCTTAGGCGGCTACGGCGTGACCGTAGTGCTTCAGCACGACAAGCAATCCACCCAGACCCTGTATGGCCACCTGTCGGAGGTATTCGTGAAGTCAGGCGAGTGGGTCGAACAAGGGACGGTAATTGGCCGGGTTGGCAGTACGGGCAACTCCACAGGCCCTCACCTCCACTTTGAATATCGGCAGCGGACAGCAGACGGCTGGATTGCGGTCAACGCTGGCCAGCTACTGCAGCAAGCCCTTGGCGGCGTCGGTGATATTCGACTAGCCGACATTACCCTCAACAGCAGTATTGAAATCTCTCAGCTCAGCATTCCTAAGCTGTTGCGGGGCGGGAAAAATGCGACCAAGGCCCTGGATGAATCTACTTTAGTGGCCCGGCAAACAGCGGCGCTTTCCATCGCTAACGCCAGCGAGCCTGAAACGGCTCAGTAAGGTACATCAGCGATCGCTCTGATGTAGAGGCGGTGGGTCCCCTGTGGGTGCTTCGGCGGCTCTCAGGGACGTCTTGCGCCAGAGTTAATAGGAGCAAAAGCCTCTAGTTCTATAACAGGCGCTTTCGAGTAATTCGAAAGCGCCTGCTTGCTGTTTTTTATCACCACATGCAGGCCTATCGCCGCCGTCACAGAGGTTTGTAAGGCGTGGCGCGCCACTTGGCTCGCCTGTCGGGGGCTGTATAGCCACCATCACCACGGTTTGTGCATGGTGGCGCGTCACTTGGCTCCGTAACGCTACACTTCATCACCAGGATTGTCCTGAGCAAAGTGACCAAAGCTATATAAGTTGCCGCAAAGCTCTGTGCGCGGCTGCACGCTACTCGACTCCGCAGCGCGCCACCTCATCACCGAGATTGCCTGAGTGCCTGCCCCCCAGGTATTACCTCACGCAGATGAAAATTGCTATATCCATATCTACGGCACTAATTTTTCGTAGAAACGTCTTCCATATCATGCCTAAATGCTTTCACTTTCTTGAACTTAGATTTAGGCAATGCCTACAAATTTTATCCGGTGCTATCTATCGCTAGCTGTAACTATTCATAAGTCATCAGATTTAGTCTGAGCAAATTCATGCGAAAGATAGCCCTAGTTCACGATTACCTAACGCAGCGGGGCGGAGCAGAACGCGTTTTCGAGCTGTTCTGTCAGCAATTTCCTGACGCTGATATTTATACATCAGTATACGACCCAAACAACACGATTGACTTGCAGGGTCGCTCAGTGGGCACAACCAAGCTGCAGAAAATTCCTGGCTCAAGCCGATACTTTAGGCTGCTAGCGCCTTTTTACTTTAATGCGTTTGAGGAATTGGATCTACAGGAGTATGACCTCATCCTCAGCAGCACAACTAGTTTTGCGAAAGCTGTTAGGAAGCGTCCTGATGCTCGTCACATCTGCTTTTGCCACAACATTACCCGATTTCTGTGGAGTACTGAGACCTATCTCGACCAGTACAAAGATTTTCGGCCGTTTTACCCCGTCATCGAGCCAATCTTTAAGCGGATGCGCAAAGTCGATTTAAGGTATGCGCAGAACCCAGACGCTTACATCGCAAATTCTACAATTGTTGCTGAGCGCATCCGCAGCACCTATGGGAAGCCAGTTCTAACCGTCAATTACCCCATTGACGAGACTAAGTTCGTCTTCTCACCCCAGAAAGACGACTTTTATCTGGTCTCGTCCCGATGTCTTGGCTATAAGCGCATCGACATCATCGTAGAGGCGTTTAACTGGCTTGGTCTACCGCTAATTATTATTGGCGACGGTCCGGAGCGAGAGCGCTTAGAGCGTAGAGCCTTAGGTAATATTCAATTTTTGGGGTACGTCAGCGATGAGCAGCGCACATCCCTGATGTCGCGCGCAAAAGCTGTCATCGTTGCTGCCTTAGAAGACTACGGGCTAGTGCCCATTGAGGCAAATGCCAGCGGCACGCCTGTCATTTCCTATGCTGCAGGCGGCATTCTAGATACTCAAGTTCCTTTGCTCACCGGAATCTGCTTCAATCGCCAGTCTCCTGATGCCCTGTATTCGGCAATTCAGAACTTTAACAAGCGCACTTGGGATCATTACAGAATCCATCAGTATGTTCTTGATAACTTCACACACCAGGTCTTCTTCAAGAAAATCGAGAGCATTATCGACAATGTGTGTCTACAGAATAGAGCATGCGCATAGGCTCTAATACTTTAGCTGAAGTGCATCACCCAACACAGTTAGTCTGGCACAATGCAAAATTTGTATATATTTATACAGGATTTGCGCCTCAGCGGCTGCTTATCGTAAAAATCGGTAGCGTGCTCTACCTCTGTCTAGCAGACAATTTTGTACAGATATCGGCCCGGTTTTTCTAGCTAGCTCAGACAGATTATGCAAGCAAAATCTTGATGCATCTGAAACTTTTATACCGGCAATATCGTCATGACTCTTAACAGGTGATACATCGCTTCTCTCGTAGCTCGTAAGCTAAGGCCGCTGCGAAGAAGACGCTCTTCAGAAGAAATTTTGCTTCTTAGTCTTTCTCAAACCGTAAAACGCCAATGTTTCAAGCGAAATAGGCAGAAGTAAAAGTCAATCGTTTGATTCCAACTGTGCTTATCTAGTATGGACTAGCCATTACCATGACTAACCCAACCGTTCTACTCAAGACGCCGACAATTCTGCCTCTTTCTATTGAACCGAGCTCGCCCTCTGTCTATGAGCCGTCAACATTAATTTGGCAAGAGGAGTCGCTCATCGTAGCCCCTATCGCATTAGAAGGAAAGAGCAGCTTCCCGGCCCTGCAGAGCTATGCTTGGCTGTGCGACTGCCTAAAGCGATCGCCCGTCAAAAACATCTACCTCGACCCAGAGATGTCAGAGTCAGCAATCAAGGCCTGGGCGGACATTTGTAAGGCAGCAGGAAAAACAATATATCTCAACGTGCCCACAGTATCAGGATTGCCGCAGATCAAGCGACCTAAGCTTTGGCGGGTGAAACGCTTTCTAGATTGGCTGGCCGCCTTGGCGCTACTCATCCTTGCAATGCCCGTAGCGTTGCTTGTTGCCATCCTCGTTCGGCTCGACTCCCCAGGTCCGGTTCTATTCCGTCAGTGGCGTGTAGGGGCTAACGGCAAGCTATTTCGGATCTTCAAGTTTCGCAGCATG
>JBCCAG010000615.1:0-3021 GCA_039814955.1 Cyanobacteria bacterium P01_A01_bin.135 | reverse complement strand
GGCTGCGCCACCGCAAAGGGGAAGTACAGGTGCAGGCCACCGCTGTAGCTGGAGGTGCAGACAAGGTAGGCGGTGATGCCCAAAGGCTCTAGGGCAGCCAGGATTCGCTGGATGGCTTGGGGGTCTCGCTGGGGGTGGTAGGCGCTGCCACTGTCGATATCGAGAAGGGCGTAGCGGGTAGTCTTACCGAACCGGACGCCGAAAAGCTGGTGGCCCCGCCCAATGAGGCGATCGCTGAGGGGATAGCGGTGCTCAGTTTTCCAGGCAGGGCGCGCTGGTGGGGTGGGGTGCTCGGCGTGGAGGAAGTCATAGCGGTGGGGGAACAGGGACAAGAAGTCACTGCCCTCGCTGACATAGGTGCTAGTAGCGGCACCGTTGATACGCCTATCTCCCACTTTGCGCTGATGAGCGTCATCATTCTGTCAAAGGGGGCTGTCTCTTCTAGGGAGAGCGCTTTCTTCCTTTCTTATTGGGTTGTCTCATAAAGCGAAACCCTTCACCAGATATAGGATTGAGTAAATATCAGGTGAAGGGATTGGGAATGGCTCGTGACCAAATGGGGAAAGCTGGTGAGGGGAAGCAGAGGATGTTGTCTCACCAGGCGATCGCCCGCGGGGTAGGGGATTGAGGGGCAGTTTTAAGAGAAATTTGGATCAGACAAGCTTGGCTATGCGCTAAGCCTCATCCACTGGTGACTGGTTGACGCAGCATGGTAAAAATCTGAGGCGATTTTCCGACCTGAATCGTTCCAAGCACCTCAAAACCGTGGTGTTGGTAAAACGGAACGGTTTGCGGATTAGAAGACTCCAGATAGGCGGGTAGGCGATCGCGGTCGCACCGACCTAGCACTGAGCGCAGCAGCGCCGAACCGTGGCCCTGACCGTGATGTCTGGGGTCCACTCCCAACAGCGGCAGATACCAATGGGGGTAGTGGGGATGGTAGTGCACCATCTGATCAAAGACGGTGAACGCATCAGGCTGGTCGGCCTCGGATAGACACCCTTGCAGGAGTTCATCGACGGCCTCGGAGTCGGCTTCAATGCCAGGAGAAAACCACAATGCCGCTCCGGCATAGTCTCCGCTCACGTAGGCGGTACCCCGTTCAAAGGCATTGCCTGCAAATGCGGCAACAAACTCCGGGAAATAGGCCAGGTACTGGTGCGGATCTGGAAACAACCAGCGCACGGCTGGGTCATTACTAAAGGCGAGTACCAGCGATGGAACCACATATTTGCGTTCTGCGGTACCGGCGACCCTAGGGTTAGGTAAGCCCTGTTTAGGGTCAGAGGAGCTTACCCCCGCTGGCAAGCTCCTTCCTCTAGGAGTGCTTTTAATTTGGGAATTCAATTGCGTCACCTCTGGTGCAGTGAGTTTGATTCAACGACACCTAAGGTAATTAATCCGGTGTTCCGCCACCGTTCCTGTAGCGTTCTACTTATGTCTGCCCCGTTGCCAGCCAGGTTTGCATGGCGTCCGGAATCTGGGCCTGGGCCAGCAGCGTCTTAAGGGACTCCCCTTCTAGCACGTCGTCCGCCAGCAATTTCTGGGTCATGGCCTCCAGGAGACTGCGGTTGAGCTCCAGAATGGCGATCGCCATGGCGTGGGCCTGGTCAATGGACTGCTTCACCAATCGGTCGATTTCAGCGGCCACCTCACTTCCCATAGCGCGGCGAGTGGTGCCGTTCTCCAGAAACTGGGACTGGGCTTTCTCAAAGGCGATGGGGCCTAGCTCCGGGGCCATACCGTATTGGGTGACGGCCCGCTCGGCTAAATCTGTGGCCTTTTGAATGTCGTCACTGGCTCCGGAGGAGACCCGGCCCAACACCACCTCTTCCGCGGAGCGACCCCCTAATAGGGTAGCCAACTGGCCCCGCAGCTCGTCCTCTAGCATCAAGAAGCGATCGCCCTCGGGGGTTTGCATAGTGTAGCCCAGGGCCCCTTTACCGCGGGGGACGATGGAGATCTTAGACACCTGGTTGCCGCCGGGCATCAGTGCCCCCACAATGGCATGGCCCACTTCGTGGTACGCCACGGTTTGGCGCTCCGTGGGGGAGAGGATGCGCGATCGCTTCTCTAGCCCGGCGATTACCCGCTCGATGGCCTCTTTAACGTCCGCCATCACCACCGCTTGCCGGTTGTGGCGCGCTGCGAGTAGGGCCGCTTCATTGATGAGGTTAGCTAAATCTGCCCCAGCAAAGCCTGAAGTTTGGGCAGCGATCGCCTCTAAATCTACGTCCTCACCCATGAGCACGTGGCGGGAGTGGACCCTCAAAATCTCGAGCCGCCCGCTCTTATCGGGGCGGTCCACCAGCACCTGGCGGTCAAAGCGCCCGGCCCGCTTCAGGGCGGGGTCTAGGATCTCTGGGCGGTTGGTGGCAGCGATTAAAATTACCCCTTCGTTGCCCTCAAAACCGTCCATCTCGGTGAGCAGTTGGTTCAGGGTCTGCTCCCGCTCGTCGTTGCCCGCGTGGGGGTTGCCGCCGCGAGACTTGCCGATGGCGTCTAGCTCATCGATAAATACAATGCAGGGAGCCTGGCGCTTGGCTTTGTTAAACAGGTCCCGCACCCGGGAGGCTCCCACACCCACGTACAGCTCCACAAATTCGGAAGCGGCCATGCTGAGAAAGGGGACGTTGGCCTCCCCCGCAACGGCTTTGGCCAATAGGGTTTTGCCGGTTCCCGGCGGCCCAACCAGCAGAACGCCCTTGGGCATCTTGGCCCCGATGCGGCGGTACTTGTCGCCGTTTTTGAGGAAGTCCACGACCTCCTGCAGCTCTTGCTTGGCCTCATCCACCCCAGCGACGTCAGCGAAGGTGATGCGGCTACTGTCCCGGGCTTCGGGCCTGTAGGTCTTGGCCTTGCTTTTACCCATGGTGGTCCCCATCCCAGCGCCCATACCGCTGCCCATACCGCTAGCCCCTTCTCGCATTAGCCAAGCAGCGGCGCCCATGATGGCTCCGGTGGAGAGCAGCGCTCCGATGAGTCCGGCTGCGGCTGCGGCGTCGCCGGTTTGAGTGGTGT
>JBCCAG010000757.1:0-2346 GCA_039814955.1 Cyanobacteria bacterium P01_A01_bin.135 | reverse complement strand
TAAAGGCGGGGACTACCGCTCCCGGGAGGCAAACGTCTACCGCCTGGCGCAGATCAGCAACCAAATCATCGACCACTGCGTGGCTCAAGGCGTTCCCTTTGCCCGGGAATACAGCGGCCTGTTAGCGAACCGCTCCTTTGGGGGAGCCCAGGTATCCCGCACTTTCTACGCCCGGGGGCAGACGGGTCAGCAGCTTTTGCTGGGGGCCTATGGCGCGCTGATGCGGCAGGTGGCGGCGGGGCGAGTAGAGCTGCTGCCGCGGCGGGAGATGGTGGACCTGGTGGTGAGCAACGGGCGGGCTCGCGGTATTGTCGTGCGCCATTTACTCACCGGGAAGTTCGAGCGCTACCGGGGGGATGCGGTGCTATTAGCGACGGGGGGCTACAGCAACGTCTACTACCTGTCCACCAACGGCAAAAACTCCAACGTGACGGCAGCCTGGCGGGCCCACAAGCGGGGGGCGCTGTTCGCCAACCCCTGCTTCACGCAGATCCACCCCACCTGCATCCCGGTAGCGAGCGAATTTCAGTCCAAGCTCACCCTGATGAGCGAGAGCCTGCGCAACGATGGCCGGGTGTGGGTGCCCCAGCAGGCCGGAGACCGGCGATCGCCCCAGCACATCCCTGAGGCGGAGCGGGACTACTACCTGGAGACCCGCTACCCCCGGTTTGGCAACTTGGTGCCCCGGGACGTGGCCTCCCGTAATGCTAAGCAGGTGATCGATGAAGGCCGGGGGGTAGGGCGCACGGGTCTGGCGGTGTACTTGGACTTCCGCGACGCGATCGCCGCCCAGGGGAAAGATACCATCGCCGCCCGCTACGGCAACCTGTTTGAGATGTATCAGCGGATTACCGGAGAAGACCCCTACCAAACGCCGATGCGCATCTACCCCGCCGTCCACTACACCATGGGGGGGCTGTGGGTGGACTACCACCTGATGAGCACGGTGCCGGGGCTGTTCGTGCTGGGGGAGGCCAACTTCTCTGACCATGGGGCCAATCGCCTGGGGGCCAGCGCCCTGATGCAAGGGCTGGCGGATGGCTATTTCATCATCCCCTACACCCTAGGGAATTACCTCGCCACCGCCGACCTGCCGCCGGTGAGCCCGGAGGACGAAGCCTTTGGCGAAGCGGCAGCCTCAGCCCGGGCCCGGACCCTAAAGCTGCTGAACATCAAAGGCGATCGCACGGTGATGGACTTTCATCGGACATTGGGGCAGCTGATTTGGGAGGGGGTAGGCATGAGCCGCAGCCGGGAGGGCCTGGAGCAGACCGTGGCGGCGGTGCGATCGCTGCGGTCTGAGTTTTGGCAAAACCTGAAGGTGCCGGGGGAGGCCACTACCCTGAACAAAAGCCTGGAGCTAGCGGGCCGGGTAGCGGACTTTATGGAGCTGGGGGAGCTGATGGCCCGCGATGCCTTGGCCCGCCAAGAGTCTAGCGGCTGCCATTTTCGCACCGAATATCAGACCCCGGAGGGGGAAGCCCGCCGCCGGGACGATCAGTTCGCCACTGCGGCTTGCTGGCAGTATCGGGGGGACGGGCAGGCCCCGGCCCTAATGAGTGAGCCTTTAAACTTTGAGGCGGTGGAGCTTACCCAGCGCTCTTATAAGTAGGCTTAAATTAGAGCCTTTTCCTAGCCTGCTGCAAAGTCGTGCTCACGCTTATTCTCATTGCCAAAACCGCCTGCCTCGGCGTGGCGAATCACTGACTGAATAATGGGAAGGGCGATGCTGACGCCAAATAGGACATTGAATCCAGCCACTACAGCAGGCGCTGACACAATGACCACAAGTTCAGGAAACAGAGCGATCGCCGTCACGAAGATAAGGAAGAATATCGGCGTAGCGACTCCGGCGCTGAGGGCGGCTTCAGCTATTTTGTCTCTAAACTCTTCTATGGCAATGTCGCCCCGGTAAAGGTCCAAGGTGTAGGCAAGCGCCGTCACGAGGGCCTGGATCAAGACAGCAGTTCCCGTCGCGGTAAGCCCCAGTTGCGCAATGGTCGTTGAGTTCTTCAGAATCGAGTCTACGGCGTTGTAGAACCGGATGTAGAGCTGCTCTCCCCCTGTCATGACCTCAGCGCCACGGCGGAGATTGTCAATCCCTACCTCCCAAACGATATTATCGGCCCCATTACCGCCGCCCTGGGAGTGCGGGTGAATGTGACTGCCGTGCTTATCGGCTAGAAACACCCGCATGTCCCACTCGCTGGCTTTAAGCTTTGATGTCCCTGGAATTTTGTTGAACAGCCCCATGACATCCGTATCTAACCGAGGTTCCTCACCGATACGGATGCCCGCGGTCTGAAGCCGCCGCGCTAGGGTTGGCATCTCCTCAGCCAGGAGCTG
>JBCCAG010000252.1:0-5576 GCA_039814955.1 Cyanobacteria bacterium P01_A01_bin.135 | reverse complement strand
CCCCGAGCACCAGTGGGATGTGGCCCAGCCCCAGACCCTGCTGCCCTGGGAGGTGACCGTAGGCGATCGCTACCGAATTGTGGTGACCAACTACAGCGGCTTTTACCGCTACGACCTGGGGGATGTGGTGGAAGTGGAGGGGTTCTGCGGCTCGGCCCCCCACTTTATCTTCCGCCATCGGCGCGGCGGGGTAATCTCGGCCTCCACCGAGAAGACCACCGAATTCCACATTACCCAAACCATGGAACGGCTTCAGCAGGGGTTCGGCATCACCCTGGAGAACTTCTGCATTACCCTGTCTGAAGACATCCCGCCCCACTATTGGGTGAATATCGAGCTGGCCGAGGGCTCGGAGCTGCGGGATCCTGATCATTTTCTGCAGCGGTTTGACGCGGTGCTGAAGGAGGTCCACACCTCCTACTTGGTGAAGCGCAACGCCCAGCTCGTCCCCCCACCCCACCTGCGCCTGCTAGAGCGCGGCAGCTTCGAGCAATTGCGCCAGCGGATGATTCGGCGGGGTATAGGAGAGGGGCAGCTTAAATTTCCCTTGGTCACCGAAGACCGCCATTGGATGGCGGGTCTGCCGGTACAGCAAGAGATTGCCCCGCAGTAAGGCCCCACAGTAAGCTACGCCATGGACAGCAAGCCAGAGATTCACCTAGACGACCTGCAGGGCCCCGAAATTGCCAACCTGCTAAAGGAGCACCGACGCGATGCGCTGCAGCATTCCCCGCCGGAGAGCGTCCATACTCTAGATATTAATGGACTGCGATCGCCGGACATCACCTTTTGGAGCGTGTGGCAGGGGGAGTCGCTGATGGGCTGCGGCGCGCTGCGGGAGTTAGACCCTAGCCACGGCGAAGTGAAATCCATGCGTACCGCCTCGGCCCACCGCCGCCAGGGGGTAGCCGCGCTGATGCTCAGCCACATTTTGCAAGAGGCCAAGCGGCGGGGATACAAGCGGGTGAGTTTGGAAACGGGCTCAATGGATGCCTTCGCCCCGGCGCGATCGCTGTACGCTCGGTTCGGCTTTAAGTATTGCGGGCCTTACGGGGAGTATGGGGAGGATCCCTACAGCTCTTTTATGACGCTGGAGTTATAGCTTGGCTGAGCAGTATGATGACTGAGACTGCGCCGCTGCAGTAGCCGTTCAAGGGACTGCTTATGAAGCTCGCCGCCATCGACATCGGCACCAACTCCATCCACATGATTATTGTGGAGGCGATCGCGCAGCAGCAGTTTGAGATTATTGAGCGCGAAAAAGAGATGGTGAAGCTGGGGGTGGGGGTGTTCGCCTCCAATCGCCTTAGCGATCGCGCCTTTGGCACCGGGGTAGCGACCATTGCCCGCTATGTGCAGCTAGCCGAGCAAATAGGCGTCGACGAAGTGATTACCGCTGCCACCAGCGCCATCCGCGAAGCGCAGAATGGCGATGCCTTTATGCAGGCGGTAAGGCAGCAGACGGGGGTGACCCCAAGGATTATCTCTGGGCAGGAGGAGGCCCGGCTGATTTTCTTGGCGGTGCGCAACTCCATTGCCCTCAACCAAGAGACGGCCCTGGTGCTGGACATTGGCGGCGGCAGCACAGAGGCGGTGATTGGTAACCGGCAAGAGGTCTTGTTTGGTGACAGCATGCCCCTGGGGGTACTGCGGCTGCTGGACATGGTGGGCAGCAGCGGCCCCTTAGGCAAAGAAGGCCGCAGCGTTCTAGAGGCCCACATTCGCTTTGCTGCGCAGCAAACCCTAGAGCGCATGACCGACATCGGCTTTGACCGGGTAATCGGCACCTCTGGCACCATTCGCACGATTGGCGAGGCCGCCTACCGACAGTCCCAAGGGGGCTCCTTGCAATCAGTCAACGCTGAGGTGGTTTCCCTAAAGGCGATTGAAGCGGTGACCCAAACCCTAACTAAGCTGGCAATGGAGGCGCGCACCGAGGTGGAAGGGGTGAGCGCCAAGCGGGCTGACGCCATCCATTTAGGCGGCGTATTGCTTACCCAGCTTCTTAACCTGGCAAAGGTGCAGGAGATTACCCTGTGCGAAGCGTCGCTGCGGGAAGGCATGGTGTTAGACTACCTAGCGCGCCACGGCCCGCCCGCCTCAATGACGGCGATTCCGGCTAACTTGCGCTACCGCAAAGCGGCTCAGCTGGTGCAGAAATACCGCGCCGACTGGCCTCGTAACTGCCACGTCGCCAACTTGGCCCTGCAGATGTTTGACCAAACCGCGGCGCTGCACGGCTACGGTACCTTTGAGCGCAACGTCCTGGAGTATGGGGCACTGCTCCATGACCTAGGTCAGTTTATCTCCTTTCGTAAGCACCACAAGAACTCCCGCTACATCATCAAGCGCGCAGAACCGCGGGGCTTTACCGACGACGAACTGCTGCTGATTCGCCACTTGGCGCGCTACCACTGCAAAGCGCCACCCACCAAAAAGCACAAGAAGTTTCGCAAGCTCTCCAAAGCTCACCGACAGCGGGTTCAAGTGCTCTCGGGGATGCTCCGCATTGCTGTGGGCCTGGATAAGACGAAAACCCAGCGGGTTTCATCGGTGACCTGTGAGCTTTCAGATGAGGTCTTGACAATTGAGCTTCTGGGGACCGGCAACCTCAGCCTGGAGCAGTGGGCCGCCCAGCGTAACTGCGAGGTTCTGGCCCAGGCCCTGGACTGCGATATTCAGATTCGGCCTAAGCGCTGCGCAGCGCCACAATCGGGTCCAATCGCGCCGCCTGTCGCGCCGGAAACACCCCAAAGAATAGGCCAATCCCCCCCGACACACATACCGCCACTGCCGCCGCCGAGATAGATACCGCTGGGGTGAATGGGGTGACAACGCCGATCAGTAGCGCCCCGCCAACACCGAGCCCCGTGCCTACGATGCCCCCCGCTGCTGACAGAATTACCGCCTCAATCATAAACTGGCTGAGCACATCCCGCTGGGAGGCCCCTACCGCCTTGCGCAGGCCAATTTCCTGGGTGCGCTCCCGCACCGACACCAGCATGATGTTCATAATGCCGATGCCCCCTACCAATAGGGATATGCCGGCGATCGCCGCCAGCATCACCGTCAGGGCCCCGGTAATCGTATCGGTGATCTCCAGCAGGTCCTGCTGGCTGTTGATGGTGAAGTCGTCCTCGTTCACCACCTGGTGCCGCAGCCGCAGCAGGTTGGCGATCTGGAACTTGGCGGCGTCCATCTGCTCAGGGTCGCCGATGGAGGCGCTGATGTAGGTGAGCTCAATGCCGTAGGGAGAGGTGCGGCCCACTAGCCGGTTGACCATAGTCGAGAGGGGAATGACCACCGCGTCGTCGTAGTTCAGCCCCAGGTTGGTGCCCTTCTCATCCAGCACCCCAATTACCTGAAAGCTAACGTCGTCGATGCGGACGGTCTGGCCCACCGGGTCACGGCTGTCTAGGAGACGCTCAGCTAAATCGCCCCCCAGCACCGCCACCGGGTTGCTGCGGCGGGCATCGAGCTCGCTAAAAAAGCGGCCCTGGGCCACCTCAAAGTTGCGCACCGGCAAGAAGCCGTCGGTGGTGCCGACGACGGTGGCGTTGGCGTTGCGGTTGCCCCGGGTAATCAGGGCGCGGTTATTGTATTCAGGGGCCACTTCAGACACCGAGGGCACCTGCTCCACAATAGCTTCAGCATCCGAGAGCACCAGGGTTTTGGGTACGTTAAAAGTCGCTCTTTGAGTCTCCTGGCTACCGGGGACGATAAATAAGACGTTGGGACCCAGCCCCTCAATCTGGTCAGTGACGTAGTCCTGGGCCCCCTCACCCACTCCCACCATGGCAATCACCGAAGCGTTGCCGATGATGATGCCCAACATGGTCAGGGTGCTGCGCAGCTTGTTGGCGGTCAGGGCCTTGGTGGCCATCTGGACGCTCTCTAAAAAGTTCATCTATTCTGCCTCCCGCTGGCCGAAGTTGAGGTTCTCTAGAGTCTTGCCCTCCGGCAGCTCTAGGAAGATGCGATCGCCCGAGTCCACCCCTTCCAAAATCTGAATCTGGTTGCCTACCTGGGATCCTAGGGTGACCCGCCGCAGGCGCATCTCCCCCTCCTCGTCGGTCACCAGCACCCCGGGCTGGCCATCCTTGCTGACGATGGCCACCGAAGGCACCACCAGGGCGTCGCTCAGCTCGTCGCCAATGAAGGTGACGTCGGTCTTCATGCCGGATTTGAGGGTGTCTTGCCCAGAGACCAGCTCCACCACCACCTCAAAGTAGGTAAAGTCTCCCCGGCTGCGATCTTCAATGGCCTCAGGGGCAATGCGCTCCACCCGGCCCTCAAAGGTCTGATCGGGGTAAGCGTCCGCGACAATTTCGACGGTTTGTCCCGGCGTGATTTCGCCGATGTCCACTTCTGGCACCTCGGCTACCACCTGCAGTCCCTTGGCTAGGGCCACGATGGCCGAAGAGGTGGCCGAAGAGGCTTCTGAGGCAGAAGTGGTGGGGGTGACGAAAGAGCCTTCCGTAGCGAATTTTTGGGTGATGATGCCGGCAAAAGGCGCGCGGATGACGGTGTCGTCTAGGCGCACCTGGGTGCCCTGCAGTTGGGCACGGGCTTCTTGTAGCTGGGCCTCGGCGGCGGCGATGTCTTCGGCGCGGCTGCCGTTGCGCAACTGGCGGAGGTTGTCCTGGGCTTCTTGCACCCCGGCTTGGGTCTGGCTGAGGCTCGCTCTGGCCCGCTGCTGCTCTTGGATGCTGGCATCCAGGTCATCTAGGGCGATCGCCCCCTCGTCGTAAAGACTCTGGTTACGCGCCACCCGGTCTTCCGCTAGCTTGAGGCGGGCCTGGGCGTCGGCCACCTGAGCTTCCGCTTGGCGCACTTGAGACTCGGCGCGGGCAATTTCTTCGGGGCGGCTGCCAGCGCGCAGCTCCGCTAAGTTGGCCTCTAGCTGGGCGATGCGGGCTTCGGCCTGGGCAATCTCTGCCTCTACGTTGCTACTCTTCATCCGGGCAATCACCTGGCCGTCTGCTACCCGGTCCCCCTGCTCCACGTAGATGTCGGTAATCACATCGGAAGTGCGGGGACTGAGGTTGACGCTGTCCACTGCCTCTACGGTGCCGCTGGCGGTGATCCGCACCGCCAAGGGCTGGGATTCCACGGGCACCGTCAGGGCCTCGGTGTCAATTTGCTCGGTGCGGCGCTCGTTAACGATGTAGACGCCGAGCCCGCCCACCGCTAGTATCCCAGCGGCAGCAAGCGCAACCATCGCCGGGCGACGGACTTTACCAATGGCTGGGATATACATAATGGGCATGGCTGACCTGTGGCAGTTGCGGATGTTACGATTTTAACAATTCTTTAAGAAATCGAAAGTGGGGTTATACGTCGGTTCCTCAGCGGCGCTCACTGGTGGATCGACATTGGAACTGGTTAATCTTCTTCTGTTGTATCGCTTTGGTTGCCCTGGCGATCGCGGCACTGGTCCACCTTGGCGAACGACACATTAATCTCGTAATTTTCAGCGGTAGACGCACCGCAATAAGTGCGTAGCCACAATTAAACGCAGCGCTCTACTTATCTTGTCATTAGGACATTGGCTACACCGTCTCTGGCTTAGCGCT
>JBCCAG010000604.1:0-3118 GCA_039814955.1 Cyanobacteria bacterium P01_A01_bin.135 | reverse complement strand
GGCTGTTTCTCTACCTTCTGGGGCGGCTGCGGTTGGGAGATCTGATTCGCTTTATTCCCTTCCCCGTGATTGGGGGATTTTTGGCGGGTACCGGCTGGCTGCTGGGGCTAGGGGCATTTCAAGCGATGCTCAATCAGCCGCTCACCCTGGCGGTTTTACCGACGCTCCTGCAGCCCGATAGGCTGCTGCGCTGGATACCGGGGGTTGTTTTCGCGGCGGTGTTGTTTGCCATCCTGCGCCGGGCCAACCACTACCTGATCTTGCCTTTGGGCTTGCTGGGGGGCATAGGGCTCTTCTATGGGGCACTGTGGCTGACGCAGACCTCACTAACAGAGGCTAGCAATCAGGGCCTATTGCTAACACTTCCAGCGACGGGTCAACTCTGGCAGCCGCCCCAGCTTCAGCAGCTGTCGCAAATTAGCTTTGGGACGATTATCGAGCACCTGGGCAGCATGGCGACGATCGCCCTCCTCACCAGTACGGCTTTGCTGCTCAATGCCGTCAGCTTAGAGCTGGCGACGGAGCGTGTGGTGGACCTCAACCACGAGCTGCGCGTGTTGGGAATTGCCAATGGCGTGATTAGTCTATTTGGCGGTGTTGTCAGCTGCAACACTTTGTCAGAGTCGGTCCTCACCCACCGGGTTGGGGCGAAGAGTCCTTTGCCTGGGCTGACTGCAGCGGCCATGATCGGGGCCGTTTTGCTATTCGGACCTGCATTCTTCAGCGTCTTCCCGCGCGCTGTGGTCGGGGGACTGCTGCTGCTGCTGGCCCTAGAACTCTTAGTGGAGTGGGGGGTTGACGCGCGCCGAAAGCTGCCGCTCGCGGACTATGGCATTGTGCTAGCGATCTTGGTGACCAGTGCCACCGTTGGGTTTTTAGAGGCAGTGGCGGTGGGGCTGGCGATCGCCCTTGTTTTGTTTGTCCTCAACTACAGCCGCACCCCAGTCATTCGTCATAGCCTCTCTGGGGCCACTCACCAGAGCCATGCGGCGCGTCCGGCCACTCAGCTGCAGCTATTGCGGCAGGAGGGCGGGCAGATTGTGGTGTTTGTGCTGCAGGGATTTTTGTTTTTTGGCACCGCCAATCGCCTGCTGGACCAGGTTCAACTGGCGGTGCAGCAGGGCAAAGCGGATAGCGATGAAGACGGCGACAGCAGCGCCCTCAGCTTTGTGGTCCTGGATTTCCGGTTAACCCACGGCATTGACCCCTCCGCCGCCGTCAGTTTCCTGAAGCTCAAGCAGTTGGCCCAGCGGCAGTCGTTTAGCCTGGTGTTCACGGACCTCTCCCCTGTCACCCGCCGTCAGCTACAGCAGGTGGGCTGCCTTGAGCCTGAGGATTCTGTCTGTATCGAAGCACCCGACCGCGATCGCGCCCTCCAGTGGTGCGAAGATCAGCTGCTAGAGACCATTCCGGTTCGCCGCCGTCGTTCCCTCCCCCTGCCGCTCCAGCTAGAGGATTTGTTTAGCCACCCTGACCATGTGCCCACCTTCATGCGCTATCTGGAGGAGGAAGACCTGGACGCTGGGGAGACGCTGTTCACTCAAGGCGAAGCGGCCAGCACGATGTACTTTATCGAGATGGGGGAAGTGACCCTGTGGGTCACGGGCAAGGGGCGTACCCGCCGACTGCAGAGTTTGGGGGATGGGAACCTCGTGGGCGTCATCGATTTTTACCTCGACGTCCCCTACCGCAGTTCCGCCGTTGCGGATGCCCTAACAACGCTGCAATGTCTCTCGCGAGCGTCCCTAGAGCAAATGCGACGGGATCACCCAGAGGTCGCCGCCGACTTTCAAGAATTTGTCATCCGTCTGCTCAGCGATCGCCTCTTCCAGGCCTACGAAGAAGTTAGCGATTTACTTCAGTAATCCTCCCTAGCCACGGTGGATTGATATATTGGTTCCAATTTCCCCAACCTGAGGAGCGGCATGGCAAAGACGATCTCGGTGCACTCATACCGTGGCGGAACGGGTAAATCCAACACGACAGCGAATTTGGCAACCACCCTCGCCAGCCAGGGGAATCGAGTTGGCCTTCTAGATGCTGACATCCAATCGCCCGGTATCCACACCTTGTTTCAGCTCGATGTGGAGCAGGTGCCCTTGACCCTCAACAATTACCTATGGGGAAATTGCGACATCACCGAGGCGACCTACGATGTGACGCCCGCTGCTGTTCAGCCATCAGGAGGAAAGATATTTCTCGTGCCGTCCAGTATCCGAGCCGGAGATATCACCAAGGTCCTAAAAGAAGGATACGACATTCGCCTTTTGAAGCGCGGGCTGAAAAGCCTTACTAAAGAATATAATTTAGATTATCTATTGATCGATACCCATCCGGGAATCAATGAAGAAACCCTGCTGGCGATCGCGATTTCCAATGTGTTGCTGTTGATTCTACGGCCAGATGCCCAAGATTTTCAGGGCTCGGCGGTGGTGATTGACCTAGCCAGAAAGCTATACGTTTCCAAGATTTTTCTGGTGATCAACCGGGTGCTGGAGGCTTTAGATGCAGGCGCAATTCAGAGTCAGGTTGAATCAATCTACAACGCCCCAGTAGCCGGCGTCTTTTTCAACTGCGATGAGATGATGCAGGTGGCCAGTAAAGATTTGTTTTGTCTGCAGTACCCCAACCATGCGCTGACAAGGGCCTTCCAAGCGGTTGCCCAGCAGCTGACGGATTAAACCTTCCGACACCCTGATTGCCGCTGTCAATATTTGCCATTATTATATTTCTACCATCAAGGTTAGTCATGAATAAATTCAGCAAACGGCCGGCTTTGAGATTCTTTGTGGGGGGCATCTGCGCTGCCGCCGCGATCGCAGTCTCCCCCAATGTGTTAGTGCAACGGGCGATCGCCCAAGATAGCTGTCCTATCCGCCTCAGGTCAGGAGCACAACTAACCTGCGCCTTGGTGTACGAAGTGACGGGGGGGCAGGTGGAACGGACACGGAGAAACGCCACCAGCATATTCTCTCGTGGGCAAACAGGCACCCTGCTTCCCGCCGACCGGCTGCGCAGCGTCCCCTCTGCGATCGCCAAGCTGCAGTTCAACGAAGGCTCCGTCGCACGCACCCTACCGGGGACAAGGTTCGAGTTTCGTCGAGGGGCGGCGGCAAGG
>JBCCAG010000602.1:0-3125 GCA_039814955.1 Cyanobacteria bacterium P01_A01_bin.135 | reverse complement strand
GTAGAGAGAGCCGCGTTGCTTTCAGACGGTTCTGGAACTGTGGGCTGGCTAAAGGAAGACACCAATAACTCGCATCAACTTAAGATAAAGGGAAGACACTCACAACGACATTGCCGGCCCGGAGGCGGGCACCCGTCACCTGGAGGCACAGCCCCCGGAATAACAGGCTCTGCATGCAGACCTATTATGACGATGCGTAAACAAAATACCTTCAAAAATGAGTAAGAATGTTAAAAGTCTTTAACAAAATTTACCATAAATCGAGGTTTGGCTGCTACCCCTCCTCTTCACCCCAAAGCGGGACCTCTCACAAGACATTGCGTCCCGTGAGCAGCACCGTTGGCTAAACAGATCCGCTGGCTAGCCAGCAGTGCGGTTGCGGTAGCGCTGCATCTCTGCCCGCAGCTGGGCAATCTCGGCTCTGATGTCATCAATAGTCGCCTGTAAATCTCCCGTGGCGGTCACGGCAGCGCCCACAGGAGAACCGGGATCTGCCTGAGGTGTGGCCTGCTCCTCCTCCTGAACTGCACGCTCCATCACCGTTTCGGTAAAGTTGCGTAGGTTTTCCCGCTGCTCGGCGTCAAACCGGCCAATCTCGCTGAGAAGCTGGGTGACAGCAGCCTCTGCCTTCTCGCCCATTGCCTCTGCTGCTGCTCGGCCAATGAAAAACGCGCGGACCAATGGATCACTCATGTCTTGAGCCCTCCCAGTAGGCATTAAGTATCGTGCTAGTATTCGCGAAGATTATAACGCTCCCACAGCGCTTATGCGCTGCCGAGCCGCGACGACAGGCCTACAGCGTTTTTCACGCTGGTGAAGTATGGAGGGTGGCGGCGCACTGTGCCGCCACCCTCAAATCCGTGCCTCACATAACTTGAAAATTGCTATATTACACGGGCCTCGTTTAATGCGAGCCTTCAAGTGGCCTTCAAGCAATGCGCCCCACCCCACTGCGCCTCATCCGGCGCTTCAGGAATCGATTGGAGGCTGCCGGCCTCAACCCGGACTACAGCGGCTGGCTATCGCTGGGCTTAGCGGGCTTTTTCTTCGCGGCGGCGACGAATACCTTAGCGGGGTGGCTTTACTTGATCAGCGGCATCTTAATGGCGCTGCTGGTGATATCCACCCTACTGACAAAGCAGTCCCTCAGCGGCCTGCAGGTGAAGCGATCGCCCCTCCCCCCTGTCCACGTGGGGGATAAGGTGTATGTGGCGGTGACCCTGCTCAACGCCCACCCCCAGCCCAAGCGTCTCCTCCAGGCTATCGATCACCCCCCCGATGCACTGCAGACGCCCCAAACACCTCCTACTACAGCGATCGCCCAGGTGGCCGGGCAGGGCCAATACCATTGGACCTACGAGGCAATGGCTCGCCGCCGAGGGGTCTATCGTTGGGAAGCAGTGAGCCTGCGCACCGCGTCACCCCTAGGTCTGCTGTGGCGCTGCCAAACGGCCAAGGCACCCAGCCGGCTAATCATCTATCCCCAAGTGTTGCCGCTGTCCCACTGCTCGCTGCTAAATGGATTGGCGGGACTGGGCCAGCAGTCCTCTCCCGGTCAGGCCCTCACCCCCGCCACCACCGGCATCCTGCGATCGCTGCGGCCCTACCGCTGGGGCGACCCCATGCGGCTGGTGCATTGGCGCTCTAGCGCCCGCTACGGGGAACTGCGATCGCGGGAGCTAGAGGACCCCCTAGGTCACCGGCAGATTACGGTGGCGCTGGATGAATCAGATTGGGACCCGGAGTACTTTGAGCAGGCCATCATCGCCGCCGCCTCCCTACTGCGCTACGGGCAGACCCAGCAGCTCAATGTGCAGCTCTGGACCGCCTCCACGGGCCTGCTCGACCAGCCCACCCGCGTCATGGAAGCCCTGGCCCGCATCGTGCCCGCCCCCCGGCGATCTGGTTCCCCCATAAACGGCCCCTTTGTGGGCATTACCAACCGTCTTGCTCTATTCTCTGCCCAGGTGGGCGCTAGCGCCCTGGCCCCCCAATGCCGGTGGATACTGTGGCCAGCCACTGCTGAGGCGGCGACTGGGGCCGCCATCGGGACCGCTAACCGCGCTACTGTAGGAGAGGCCGCGCCGTCAGTCCTAAAGATTGACCCCCACCAGCCACTCGCCCCCCAGCTACAGATATGATCAGGCCAAGCGCCAACCCCAGAGACAGCAAGCGATGGCCATAGCCCCTGAACCTCTCGATCGCGGCATCACCCAGTTCAACGGCGGCGAGTTCTACGCCTGCCACGACATCCTTGAGGATTTGTGGATGGAGGCCGGCGAGCCCGACCGTACATTTCTCCAGGGGGTGCTGCAGGTAGCCGTTGGGCTCTACCACCTGACAAACCACAACTGGCAAGGGGCAGTAACCTTGCTGGGAAACGGCGTCAATCGGCTGCGGCCCTACGGCCCCACCTACGCCGAGGTTGACGTTGACCATCTGCTGGATTGGAGTACGGCCCTGCTGGTGCAGCTTCAGCAGGGGGGACCCGAGTCGATCGCCGCCAGCGCCCCGACGACGGACGAAGCTGAGGGGGCGGCAGCGCTGCCCTACCGCATCCGCTACATTTCTTAGCAAGAGACTTCCTAGCAAAACCGTTTTCAGCAAAACTGCCTTAGCAAAACCGCTGCCCCCAGTTGCGGCACTGTCCCCGCCCGTTGCCTAACCGAATCGATCGTCAGTATGCTGGATGCAGGCGATCGCCGCCTTGCTTGCCCACTTCATTTCAGCCACCCTCATCCCAGCCTTAATCCTATGCCGTTTTCCTCGCAACTTCACCCTTACCTGCGCTGTGTGGCTGGTGCGTCAGGCATTATCGCTGCGGTAGCCGCGATCGCCCCCCAGCTCATGCCCGGTATTCCCGCCGCGATCGCCCAGCAAGCGCCGCGCCAGCCGATTACGCTGCTCTCAGACGTGCAGGAAGCCAACGCCCAGACGGGGGTGGTGACCGCGCGCGGCAACGTGCAGATTTTTTATCCGGCCCGGGACCTGCAGGCTACCTCGGCCCAGGCCCAGTACTACAGCCGCGAGGGCCGCATCGTGCTCACCGGAGACGTTTACGTTCTGCAGGACGGCAACAGCATTCAGGGGGAGCGGATTACCTACTTGGTGAACGAAGGGCGATT
>JBCCAG010000349.1:0-4714 GCA_039814955.1 Cyanobacteria bacterium P01_A01_bin.135 | reverse complement strand
GCGAACGCTTTCGTAGCACTTGGCTTCTTCCAACAGATGGGTCAGGGTTAGCATAGTGATATGGGAGATGCTCTTCGGCGGTCATCCTAGCGAATGCTCAAGCGTCCTGCGGCTCACCTCCTCAAAACACCTATTGAGCCATGTGAGTTTGAGGTCTCAAGTAATGGAAAGGCGACAAATAAAGTGTTAACGACCCTTTTCCTGGCTCAGGAAGACGAAAAAGCGATGAAGACGACAATAATCCGTTAAAGCGACATCAATCTGTTAACGACGACAAATAAAGCGTTACTCGATAATAATAATGGACGTAACTGGACTCGAACCAGTGACCCCCACGATGTCAACGTGGTGCTCTAACCAACTGAGCTATACGTCCAGGGCCGTAATCGAGGCCATACGATTAGCCTGCGGATAGCTATCGTAGCATACTCACTTCAAAAGACGCACCTAGGGTTTGAAGTGAGTTGTCTTGGTTCGCCAGTGATAAAACACCTCACACTCAAGGAATACTAGGGAACGCCTACCTTTACCTAGGACATCACTGTACGTTAATTCCCACAATCAATTAGATTTTCGACGAAAGGTTCCCAACGCTATGACTCATAACACCTCGCCCGCTGAAGAATCAGCGCTGACCGCTGAAGCGCGGCCATGCTCCCCTCTCGTCGGTCAAGATGCTGAAGGGCTTTGGAGTCGGGTGCTGGGTCAGCCTGAACTGCAGTGGCTACTGACTACCGCCCAGCAGCTACAGACCTCTGAGACCCTAGAGGCGCTACTGGACATCGTTGTGGTAGCTGTACGTCAGCATTTTCAGGTTGACCGGGCATTGGTCTATCGATTTCAGACCCACCACCAGGGGGTAGTGGTAGCGGAGTCAGTGACGGAGGGCTACAAACCAAGCCTGTGGGAAATGCTGCCGACCATTGCCTTCGGCGCAGCGACCCCTGAATTAGCCCGTCAACAGATTGTGATGATCGGTGATGTTGCCCAGACAGAGCTCAGTCCATACCAGCAGCAGTTGATGTTCCAACAGCAAACGCAGGCTAGCTTAAGCATTCCGCTTCTGCTGGGGAAGGTCTGGGGACTGCTAGTTCTACAGCACGGTCGGCCAAAAACTTGGCAAGATAGCGAACTTGCGCTCTCATCTCAGCTTGTGGCTGAACTGCGGTTGAGCCTACAGCAGGTTGAAGCGCAGCAGCAGCGGCGACAGCGGATTCAACAGCACGAAATCTTCACCCAGCTGATCAGCAAAATTTATCAGGTGGGCGATGCCGATAGCGTTGACAGTATTTTTCAAGTGACCGCCCGCGACCTACGACGGCAGCTGCAGGTCGATCGCGTGACAATCCATCGGTTCAGCCCCCAGGGCCGTGGCAGTTTGATTGCAGAGTCGGTCGCCCCCGAGTGGGAGCCTATGCTTAGTTCTAGTCAAACCTGGCTGAAGGCCCTCCCCGAGCTGCTGGCTCTCCCAGATCCTCATCTGAGAAGGGCGTACACCGTCGAAGATGTGGAGCAGGTAGAGCAGCTTGCCTTCTCAGATGAGGGCTTAGCGCAGCTAGGGGCTAGGGCTTACGCGATCGCCCCAATACTCAGAGATAAAACCCCTTGGGGTGCGATCGCGGTATGCCAGAATGACGGCCCTCGCCATTGGAGCCCAGAGGATACCATCCTGCTGGTGCAAACTGCCCAGGTGCTGGATCTGGCCCTCCATCAGGTCAACTATCGAAGAAAGCTCCAGACACAAGCAGAGCGAATCGTCCAAATTTCCGTACGCCAGCGGCTGATGGACCAGGTGGTAGACCGGCTGCAGCAGTGTGTTGAGCTCCAGCAGATGTTTTCTATGACCTGCCGGGAGATTCGCTACTTCCTAAAGAGTGAGCGCACGGTGATTTATCGGTTTGATCTAGAGTCCGACTACTGCAGTGGTCAGACCATGGCCGAGGACGTGCAGCCAGGCTGTGGCTCAGCTATATCGATGGCCAGGCTCGACTATGGCTTTAGCGAAAGCGCCATTCAGGATTATAAGCGGGGTCGAATTTGGCGACTTTCCCACGTGCAGCAAGCGGCGGTTGAGAACGGCCTGATTGAGAGCCTTTCTCACGCCGGCGTTAAGGCAGCGCTGGTCATGCCCCTGATGAAAGGCAACCAGCTGTGGGGCCTGTTTGGCAACTACCAGTACAGTACGCCTCGGGACTGGAAAAATGACGAAATTCAGTTTCTAGAACGAATCGCAGCCCAGCTCAACACGGCGATTCAGCAGGGAGAACATATTGAAGCGCTCCAGCGCCAATCTACCCAGCTCCGGGAGGCCGCTGAGCAAGAGCGCCTGATTTTCCAGGTTGTGGGGCGCATTCGCCGGTCCCTAGACCTACAGCAGGCTCTAGATACCACCGCCCGCGAAATCCGCCACTTTCTTAGGGTGGACCGGGTCGCCATTTTCAAGTTCGACGCCGACTCCCACTACAGCCAGGGGGAGACAATTGCTGAAGATGTCCATCCCAGCTATGTCTCCGCCATGCAGGTCCGGGTAGAGGATCACTGCTTTAGCCAAGGCTTTGCGGACCAGTACAAGCGCGGCCGTATCTGGGCGATCGCCAACATCTATGAAGCGGGTCTTCAGCAGTGCTATCTCGATGTATTGGCCCAGTTTCAGGTCCAGGCAAACCTGGTGGTGCCGCTGCTGCAGGGAGACGATCTGTGGGGCCTATTCTGCATCCACCAGTGCGATCGCCCCCGCCAGTGGCAGGCTGGCGAGATCAATTTTGCTAGGCGAATCGCGGCCCAGCTCGATATTGCGATTCAGCAGGGCAATTCCCTTGAGGTACTGCAGCGTCAGACAGTGCAGCTCGCCGAAGCGGTGGACCGAGATAGGTCAGAGAAGGCCCAAATTCAGCAGCAGCTCGTGCAGCTCTTGTCCATGGTGCGCCTGTCAGAAGATTGATGTCAAAGGCGGGCTCCACTGTCGCCTTTGTAACAAATCTGTGACACCCATTCAGCTCTATCTCATAAACTCCGTACAATTGACGGTGATAGCTGCCGCCTGGGCCGGTGCTAGCGTTGCCAACGCTCTACTCAACTAATCTCGCCTACATGACTATTCCTGCTGAAGCTACCGTCCGCGAGGTGATGACCCCGGACCCGATTACGGTTACCCCCGACACTCCCCTGCGCCAAGCCATTGAGCTGCTTGCCAACCGTCGCATCAGCGGGCTACCCGTCTTAAAGGAGGACAGTACCCTGGCGGGGGTGATCTCGGAGGCTGAGCTGATGTGGCAGGAGAGCGGGGTCAACCGTCCCCCGTACATCACGCTGCTGGACAGCGTCATCTTTTTAGAAAATCCGGCCACCTATGAGAAAGAGCTGCACAAAGCCCTGGGCCAACAGGTCAAAGACGTGATGAGCGAGAAGGTAACGACCATTGCCCCCGACACCACCCTGCGGGAAGCCGCCCGACTAATGCACCGCAAGGAAGTGCCCCGTCTGATTGTGGTTGACCCAAACGCTGCGCCCTCCGTTGTCGGCATCATTACCCGAGGGGACGTGATTCGATATATGGCTTCCCACCAGGATGACGCTTAACTGGGTAGGGAGGGAAGCGCTGCTGTGCCCAAACCAGGCAGACCCCATACTCTAGCAACGCCCACATGATCAGGTATTCAGTACAGGACAGTACAGGACGCGACGCAATGAATGTAACGTATGAATCGGTCAGCACCCAGCTCGCTTCAGAGGATTACGGCAATCGCCTCAGCGCGGTGAACCAAATGCGCTACCTAGATGCGCCCCAGTCCTTTGAGCTGCTGCAAAAGGCGATCGCCGACGAAAATCCTCGGGTGCGCTATGCCGCTATCAGTCAGCTAGCCTCAGTCGGCAACCACGACCGCGAGGCTTCCCTAGCGCTGCTAGAGAACGCCCTGCTGCGAGACAGCGATATGGATGTGCGAGCGGCGGCGGCGGACTCGGTGGGAGCCCTGAAGCTCACAGAAGCCTTTGAGGCTATGGAAACCCTGTACCAGCAAACCGATGAATGGCTGGTGCGCTTCAGCATTATTGCCGCGCTGGGGGAGTTGGGGGATCCCCGGGGCTACGATCTACTGATTAAAGCCCTAGAAGGAGACCACGAGCTGATTCGCACCGTTGCCATTGGGGCCCTAGGAGAGCTAAAAGATCTCCGCGCCGTTCCCTATTTAGCTGCCTATGTCGACAACCCAGACTGGCAGATTCGGCACCGGGTGGCCCAGGCGCTCGGTCAAATCGGTGGCGGCGAAACCCGCAGCGCCCTGGCCACACTGGCGGAGGATGACGTAGAGCAAGTTGCCCAAGAAGCTAAGCGAGCCCTCTAGGTCACCTTCGCTCTTTGCGAGGCCTCTAAATACTATCCCCCCGTAGGGGAAACTAAGATAAGATATGCGTGAGTTGTGACCAGTCTGGCTCGCCCAGTGGTCACAACTCACGATAGAGGCGCTATCAACTGGCAAGATGGCAACCTGTAAACATACGCCTCGTCATTTTTTTGCTGTTACCATTAATTAGTCTTTAGCTATGCTGAACACAATCGCACTCAAAATTAAAACTCTATTCCCCGCTGAGGCGGTTCACGCCCACTGCGACGGCCCCTGCGGCGTTTACGATCCGGCAGGTGCGCGGATTGCGGCTGAGGCCGTAGTCAACATGACGAAGAAGATTTTAGACCTGACCCCTCCCCCGGTGGGCG
>JBCCAG010000861.1:0-1931 GCA_039814955.1 Cyanobacteria bacterium P01_A01_bin.135 | reverse complement strand
TCCATCTGCCGGTCCCTAGCCGCTAACATTCTATATGACTTATCAATTTCGCCTTGCGCGTTGCGCCGCTGGCAAGCTCGCCGCCGTGTTTTTGCTTGGAGTTGCCGGGCCGGTGGGCCTTGCTAGCCTCCCCGCCCAAGCACAGCCCAGCATCTCAGACGAGGCGGTGCGCATCCAGGTTTACAGCCAAGCTAGCTCGGCAGTGGTCTCCGTCGAAGCGGACGGCCTGCGGTCGGGCAGCGGCAGCATTATTAGCCCCGATGGTCTGGTGCTCACCAATGCCCATGTAGTGGCCGGTCAGCGCACCGCCACAGTGGCCCTAGAAGATGGGCGGCGGTATCAGGGAGACGTGGTTGCGTTTGGGGAGCCAGGCCTCGATCTGGCGGTTATCCAACTGCGCAACGTCTCCGACTTGCCGTTCATTGCGCTAGCCGATAGTCCTGTCAGTGTTGGCCAAAACGCCTACGCCATCGGCAACCCCTTCGGCCAGTTCCAGGGCACCCTCACAGTGGGTATCATCAGCCGCATCGACCGCGATCGCGGTTTGCTGCAGACCGATGCTGCCATTAACCCTGGCAACTCTGGCGGTCCTCTGCTCAACAGCCAGGGGGAGCTAATCGGCGTCAACACCTCTATCTTTACCACCCGGCGAGAGGGAGGCAATATCGGCATTGGCTTTGCAATTCCGGCTGAGCGGGTCACCACCTTTCTGGCTGATGTGCAGCGGGGGGATGCGCCCCAGGAATGGTCCCGGTTCGCCAATGTCACCCCCGTCATCCCCAACGGCCCGGCGGTGGTGGGCCAGCTCTCCCCCAACAGCAACATACTGGAGTCTGACCAGAGCTACTTCGATGTCTACACCATAGAGATGGCGGCGGGCGATCGCCTCACGGTAGATATGCGCAGCCGCGAGTTTGACCCCTACCTAATTCTGATTGCCCCCAACGGGGAAGATTTGGCCCAGGATAACGACAGCGCTGGGGGCACCGACGCCCGCCTGGTAGCCGCTGCCCCGGTGTCTGGCACCTACAGCATTTTGGCCAACTCCCGCAGCCCGGGCGAGACGGGGCGATACGAGCTCACCGTGGAGGCGACCCCGGCGACTCAAGCGCAGCTGCTGCTTAAAGAAGAAGCCGTGTTAGGGCCGGGAGCTTCGGTGCTGCCCCAAGATGGGTCTTTGTACCGGGAGCATCTGTTTTCAGGGCGGCAGGGCCAGATGGTGACCATCACCCTAGAGAGCCGCGAGTTTGACCCTTACCTGATTTTGCTGGGTCCCAATCGGCAGGTGATTGGCCAGAACGACGACTTTGGCACCGACAAGGCCAAGGCCTCCCTCACCCTGCGGCTTCCGGAAACGGGCACCTACCGAATTTTGGCCAATGCGGCGCGGCGGACCGGGCGCGGGCGCTACTCGCTGACGGTGCGCTAGGTGGTAGGCTGACGGGGTTGGGCTCGGCCCGGCTACCCGTTATTGCTGCGATCGCCATGGTTGATACCCCCTTAGACGGGCTGCTGCTGCTGCTGTTTGGTGTGCTCACCGGGACGCTTTCGGGGATTTTGGGCATCGGCGGTGGTCTGCTGCTGGTGCCGGCGCTGATTCTCTCCGGCGCGCCTAGCACCGTCACCGCCACGGCCACCAGCCTGATTGGGGTGTTCCTCAGCGCTAGCTCCGGCAGCCTGCGCAATTGGCAGGCGGGTGCCCTTAACTGGCAGGTGTCTTTGACCCTGGCCGCCTTTGGCATTGTCACCGCCCAGGTGGGGGCGCTGCTGGGCGATCGCCTGGCGGATGTCCTGCTGTCCTTAGGGTTTGCGGCGCTGCTGGTGGTGACTATCTATTTGATGAGCCTGCGCAAGCGGCTGGGCCATTCTCAGCAGGAGGCGCCGGCAACCTACCGGCTGGGACCCACGGCGGGAATTGGCCTGCTGGCGGG
>JBCCAG010000587.1:0-3192 GCA_039814955.1 Cyanobacteria bacterium P01_A01_bin.135 | reverse complement strand
GCCAGCTTCTTTAGCGCCCGCTCGTTCGAGCACCTGGGGCCGTTCTGCGATCGCTACAAAATTGCGGCGGACTACGATTGGTTTGTGCGGCTGCTGTCCCACCCAGCGCTGAAGGTATGCCACTACCCCAGGGCGATCGCTTCCTATGCCCAGGGGGGGGCCTCTAGCGATATTCGCGCTCTGTTTGCGGAGGTGTTTGCCATCCAGAACCAGGTGGCGGTGTACCAGGAGCCGGACTGGCGATCGCGGCGGCTAGAGGCCCTGCAGCATAGCTTTGTGGATAAGTACGCCCGCCTAGAAGAGCAGCACCGAGCCGTGGCGGCGCGCGATCGCCGCATTGGCAAGTTGGAAGGGCGGCTGCAGACTCTGGAAGCAGAGGCGGGGGAGCTGGCGGGTCAGATAGCGGCGATGAAAACGAGTAAGTTTTGGAAGCTGCGGGAAGGGTGGTTTGGCGTCAAGCGGCGACTCGGGTTGCCGGTGGATGAGTGAATTCATCGCCTGCAGTGCTTCGCTAGCTCATAGCCAAAGCTAAGTGGCTGGCCGTAAGTAAACGATATGGGGGTTTGCCCCCCGTCGAGGGGTAAATCCCCTGATAGCGCCGTTTATTGATGTCCTCCTACTTATCGCGTCTAACGAGACGCTTGCTTGATGTGACTTTGTAGAACCCCCGCGGAGCGGGGGTTCTACAAAACGAAATGTCCTAATCAACCCTTCGGGTGCAATATACAAAAAATTCATCGCCTATTGCGTTGTCACCGATGCGATCGAGAGCGCGCGCAACTATAATACATGTATTGCATTTAATTAAATTAAGTATCTGATACATAACAATATATGAAGAGCAAGTTGCCTCTAAATTAGGTCTAAATAGGTCTAAGGGCTTTAAAAATATCGCCTATGACTAATGGTTTAAAGCAGTGGATTCGTTGCCGATCCATCCAGCAGAAGATTTCCCTAGCCTACGGTATTGCATTCTCTGCTACGGTTTTTGGCAGCATTTTGGGCTTTGCGTTCTCAAAGCAGGACGAGAAAACTGCCTTTCGTGGACAAACGGAGTCCATGGCACAGCTGGTGCTAATTAACGACTTTAAAGGAAGCGTTATCGAGCTTTTAGTTCATCAAGATGAGCTTTTGGTAAAAACCAGCGACAATTCTAAAAACTACGCCGATATTCAGGCTGATTTTGCTCATTTTGCCGAAGATTACCGGATATTTGCGCAGAGTTGGCAGCTTCTGTCTGAGGTATACAGCTTAGACCGCTCCGGCGATGCTCTACAGATCGCGCCCACCGCTTATGCCGCCGATGCGGTCATTAGCCTGGCTGCCCATCACAGCGCGGTAGATGACTATACGCAGCGAATGGACGAGTTAATTCAGCAGCTCGACAGCATCCCCGAATCAGGGCGGACTGCCACTCTACGAACCTATCTTGAGCAGCTTGACCAAAGCCTTTTGCTCGTCTTCCTAGATTCAATAGCCAGGCTTGAAGCAGCGCTACAGCAAGAGCATACTGAAGCGACAGCGCTACTGAGGCGAGCTACCGTACTGCAAATTCAGCTCACTATCATCAGTATTCTGCTCTCGGGTGGGTTGGGGATACTGCTGATGAACCGCTTCAGCCGCATACTGCTGAATCCGCTGCAAAATATCACCGACATTGCTCAGCAGAGCATGCAGACCGGCAGTGACCTCCCGTTCCCCGTCCGTGATGGGGATGAGGTGGGGCTCTTGGCCCAGACCCTAAACCTCTACGTATATAAGCTCAAGACTAGTCAGAGCGAGCTACTCAAAGAAGAGCAGATCCTGCAGCGCCAAAGCGCAACTTTAGCCCAGCTATCTCAAAGCAAAGCGATTACCCAAGGCGATTTAACAGCGGCTTTCCAGGAGCTGACCAACCGGATTGCCGAGCTGCTTCAGGTTGAGCGCGTCAGCATCTGGCTGTTTGACAGCGGCCATGGCGCTATTCACTGCGCTCAGCTCTTCCAGCTCTCGCAGCGTCGCTATTCGAGTGGGGAGGTGCTGGCAGTCACCGACTATCCGGCCTACTTTGCCGCCATCGCCGCCTATCCTATCTTGCCCGTCAACGACGCTCGAGCTGACGCTAGAACCTGCGAGTTTACCAAAGGGTATTTAGAGCGCTATGGCATTGCGTCAATGCTCGACGCCCGCTTCGACGTCGATGGGCAGTGCAAAGGGGTAATCTGCTGTGAGCAGGTTGGCAGCCAGCGGGTTTGGTCTCAAGCGGAGCAAAACGTTGTGCGCTCGGTTTCTAATTTGGTCTCGCTAGCGATTGAAGCTAATCAGCGCCAGCAAAAGGCCCAGCAGCTAGAGCAGGCGCTGATGGACCTGCAGCAGTCTCAGTTCCAGATGGTCCAGCGCGAGAAGATGGCGGTACTCGGCCAGCTTACCTCGGGGATTGCCCATGAAATTAACAACCCGGTTAGCTTCATCTACGGCAACCTGCCCTACGCGGAGCAGTACATTAGCAGCCTGATCAATCTCGTCAATCAGTACCAGGCCCATTATCCCAATCCTCCAGCCGCCCTAGCCCGGGAAGTTGAAGCGGCCGAGCTAGATTTTCTTCAGGATGACTTGGGTAAGCTGCTCGCGTCGATGCAGGTGGGCAGCGAGCGAATTCACCGGATCATTACGTCGATGGGCCATTTCTCGCACATGGATGAGACGGATATTCGCGACACCAATCTCCATATTGGAATTGACAACACGCTGATGCTACTTAACACAAGGTTGAGGGCGCAGCACTGGCGGCCCGCGATCGCGGTTATCAAAGACTATGGCGATCTGCCCCTCGTACCCTGCTGCATTGGGCAGATCAATCAGGTGTTGATGAACCTGCTGGCCAATGCTATCGATACCCTAGAGGAAAAAGACCGACAGCGATCGCCCGACGCCATGGCGGCATCCCCCAGCACCATTAAAGTCCAGACGCGGCGGATGGAACAAGCCCACTCCCCTATGCCCCCTGTCGTTGTTATCTCCATTACCGATAACGGGGCTGGCATGGAGCCGGCGGTGCGCGATCGCCTATTCGAAGCCTTTTTTACCACCAAGCCAGCGGGCAAGGGAACCGGGCTGGGTCTATCTATCTCGCACCAGGTTGTCGTTAACCACGGCGGCACCATTGACTGCCAGTCGACGCTCGGTCAGGGAACCACCTTTACCCTTACCCTG
>JBCCAG010000519.1:0-3603 GCA_039814955.1 Cyanobacteria bacterium P01_A01_bin.135 | reverse complement strand
CCCATCTCTTCACAACTACGCAAAATGCGCAGCGCGATCTCACCCCGGTTGGCAATCAAAACTTTGGAAAACTGCATCTTCCAAGATAGAAGGGAAACACACAAACCAACCGCCGCAGGCCCAGCTAAGACATTGTGCCTGATCTGGCGGTTAGTCAGGAACTGATCGTATCACCCCGGTAGCCCGTCCGATGCGATCGCCCCTATTTATTTGGATATCACCCCACCATCCGTAGGGGCGAGCGACTTCTCGCCCCTATCGATACCACGCGGGTTTCCGATGCGTACCGGCACGCACCGATAATTATTCGGCGGTGGCCAGCTCCGTACTGCCCCGGGCCCGGCGGCGGGTCAGGGTATTGAACAGCATCTGGCCGATAGCCATAACTAAATTGCCTTCCAGCTCATTGAACAGCTTCATGTTCATGCCAAAGGCAGCGTTGGCTTCATCCACGATCTGCTGAGCGGTAGCCTCATCCACCGGCAGGTTGTCCAAGGTCTCACGGTACTGGTTCTTGAACGCCTTCTCGTCGTCGATATCGTCAAACTCGTAGAAGGCGGTTCCTTGGCCCTCGCTCAGATTCATGCCCCGCTGGGCAATCTTCTTGAGGATCTGGCCACCGGACAGATCTCCCAAATAGCGGGTATAGGAGTGGGCCACCAGCAGCTCAGGCTGCTCAGCGGAGATCTGGCGGATACGGTCTACGTAGGCCTGACCGGCTGGGGAGATCTCAATCTCTTGCTGCCAGTTGTCGCCGTAGTAGTAGCGCAAATCCTTTTCTAGGCTCTCCTGACGCTCCAGCTCGGAGAAGTGAATTTGTGACACAACCGGGTGCTGAAGATGCTTGGCCATCTCCTCTTCCATGGCCGAGTATACGAAGTACAGATTGGTAACCAGCTTGCGGTAGGAGGTCTTCTCAACCACCCCCTTTAAAAAGCACTTCACGAACCCTACGTTTTCCGCCATCGTATGGGACTTCTTCGTCCCCTCGCGGAGCTGTGTCGCTAAATCGCCACTCATACTAACTGTCCTAATGTAAGCTGTTTGAATGCATATGCCATTAGCTCTCGCCCGCTTTGAGCCGTCGCTTCGTGAGCCAAAGCCCAAAGTCAGCAGGAGGCGGCATTATTATTTGTTAACTCTTAGATTGTCACACTCCAACAGGCGGATGAGAATCAACGTTAAAAAATTTTACGTCTTTGGATGCAGTGATCCTAGGCCGCCTATGAACTGTGAGGAAGGGCGATCGGCCCCTCATCTCATCAATTACGTAGGATTGCTACACCTTGACGGCTTCTAGCAACCTCGAGAAATAGAAGCGCGTCTTGGTCATAGCATTGCGCTCAATCCTCCAGCCGTTGGCTTCCAAAAACCGGACAATCTCTTGCTCGCGGTGCAAATAGGCCCGTGTCGCCTTGCTGGGGCCAGGGAAAAAGTCGCCGATTTTCTTGAGCAGGGTGTAGCCCAGGGTTTTGGGAGCGAAGCTGACAATTAGCCGCTCTTCAGCTAGAGAAGCGAGGTGCTGCAGCATGCTCTGGGCTTGAGCTTGGGGATAGTGAATCAGCACATCTAGGCAAACGACGGTGTGGTAGCGGCCTTCTAGGGCTTCCAAATCGCTGACGCTGAAGTTAACGGAGCCAAGCAGGTTTAGGTCTTGAGCCCGTTCCTGGGCTTCCCCCACCATTTTTTCGGAGATATCGCTAGCCTGCACCGTCGCCCCCGCTTCGGCTAAAGGAATGCTGAGACTCCCCACCCCACAACCCGCATCGCAGAGAGTGAGCTGGTCTAGGTTGCCATCATCTTGTAGCCAGGCCAGCACGGTGTCTACGGTCTGCTGGTGGCCTTCACGGATGTCCCGCTGCACCTTATTGACCTCGCCATTGCCGTAGATGCGCCGCCAGCGGTCGAAGCCAGTGGCGTTGAAGTAGTCTTTGACGATGGTCTTATCGTCGAGGGTTGGGGTGTTGTTGGCCATTATTGATTAGTGCAGCTGATTAGTGCAGCTTGTGAACGGAACTGCCGACGTAAATTGGATAGGTTGTGACGCTAGTTCTCTAACGCCATAAAGGAGCTTATTACGATTTATTGATGACTGTAGCGGAGCGCTTCCAATTTTGTAACGAAACTTTAAAGCCGCTGGGCGGTGAGCTGGCTACCCGCCACTTGTCGCCATCGCAGAAGTGACGCTGGCTGCCCGACCGAAAGCTGAGGTAAGCCCATAGCCTGACGGGGAGCTACAGTCGCGAGGGCGATCGCCTCTTCCACGCTGGATAGCTCCCAGTTCACCAGGTTCTGTGCCCCGGCCAGCAGCCCCCGCGCCGTCCCCGCTAGGGTGCCATCGGCGAGGCGAGCTGTGCCATCTGCCACTTCGATTTCCCGGGTATCCCAGGGGTAGCGCCCGTCCGGCAGACCTAGGGGGGCGAGGGCATCGCTCACCAAAAATAGATTTTCGGGGAGGGCGGTGCCGCTGTGGCCCCTAGCGCTTCTTAACAGTAGGTCTAGCATGGTCGGGCAAACATGTTGGCCGTCGGCAATTAGGCCGCAGGCTACCCCTGGCGTGGTGAGCGCGGCCCCTAGCAGCCCCGGTTTCCGATGGTGGAGGGGCGGCATAGCGTTAAAGGCGTGGGTGACCATGGATGCGCCCTGTCTATAGGCGGCTTGGGCCTGGGCGGCGGTGGCTAAAGAGTGACCCAGGCTGACGGTGATTCCCAGCGATCGCAGGTAGGGCACCGCTTCGCCGGTGGGGTCTAGCTCTGGGGCCAGGGTAATCAGCGTCACCAGCTGGCGGTAATCCCCTAGTACCTGGTCCACCTGGGGAATGGTGAGGGGCCGCAGGTACGCTTCGGGGTGGGCCCCTCGCTTAGCTGAGTTAAGAAATGGCCCTTCCAAATGCACCCCTAAAATTCGCGCGGCAGGCCCTGTGTGGGGCTGTTGATTGTAGCGCTCGATTACCCCTAGGGCCCGGTGAATATTGTCGATACTGGTCGTCACCAAGGTGGGCAAAAAGCCATCGATTCCCTCTTGCCATAGAAAGCGACAGATCTTATCGAGGATAGGCAGATGACTCTCCTGCAGTTCGGGAAAGGCTAGACCCAGAGCGCCGTTGATCTGGAGGTCGATAGCCCCCAGAGAGATCCAGTCGCCATTTGCCTCAATGATGCGGGTAGCCTTGTCGCTGGGCGGGGTCTGCTGAGACGGGACAATGGCGCTAAGCTGACCAGACCCATCAATTGTCAGGTCCTGCAGGCCCTCGCAGCCCACCACAGCAGCGCTGCGAATGACAGTTGTATCATGCATGGGGTTCCTGAGCCCTGATGTAGGGCGAGAGCTGGGGCCAGAGGGACGCGAACTGGTCCGGGAACTGGCGGCGGAGGGCATCTTCGGTAGCGATCGCCATGTCCCGATAGTCAAAGCCGGGAGCCACCGCTTCCCCCAACAGGCCGTATTCCCCGGTCTCTAGCGCCGCTGCCTTCCAGTAGCCGCCGGGCACCAAAAGCTGCAGCACCTCCCCTTGCTCTAAGTTGGGGCCGAGTTTGGTTTTGTGCAGGTTGCCCTCTGGATCCACCAGCAGGTAGGTGATGGAGGCGCCGGCATGGAAATAAT
>JBCCAG010000739.1:0-2421 GCA_039814955.1 Cyanobacteria bacterium P01_A01_bin.135 | reverse complement strand
ATCTAGAGTCATTATGGCGCGCCCTGCGCTGTATTTAGAGTTGGCTCAAGAAAAGGTGGCAACTCGCATTAAATCTTTACATACGGCGAGCCTTTGTTCCTTTTTGTGAGCCCTACGAGGACCGCTAAGCTGCCCGCAAGGAAATTGAGAAATTGGCTCTGCCCCTTGCCTGACCACGGGGGCTGCAATGGCAGAATAGGACCACACCTCTATCGCTGCGATCGCCCACCGTGCGCTATCTCCGAACCGTGCCTGCCTTGCTCCTCAGCCTGTGGCTGCTCAGCCTCCTGATTGACGGAGTATGGCTATGGCTCGATCAGGGCATTCCCTCCTGGGACCCTGCCGACCATCACATTGGGGCGCTTAACTACTGGTGGGCCCTGGGGCAGATTCAGCCCACCTCCGACTGGTGGCAGGGCTTTTGGACCTTGTCATCCAAGTATCCACCGCTGCTATACGTCTCCACCGCGCCGCTGTTGGCTCTGCTGGGCCGCTCCCTAGATGCAGCTGTATTGGTAAACGGCTTGTACAGCTTGATTTTGCTGCTCGCCGTATACGGCCTCGGCCAGCGCCTTTTCTCTCCCAAGGTAGGGCTGTGGGCCGCGGGCTTGGCCCTAGTGATGCCCCAGCTCTACCAGACCCGCACGGAATACTACATGGACTACGCCCTGACGGCGCTGGTGGCCCTGACGCTGTGGGCGTTAACGCAGTGGGCTGTGCGGCGGCGTAGGGCGCAATGGGGCTGGGCGATCGCCTTTGGGGCCTGTCTGGGGCTGGCCTTTTTGGCCAAGCAGACGGCGCTGCTGTTTTTTGCGGTGCCCGTTGGCTGGCTGGTGGCAGCGCGGCTATGGCGACGGCAGTGGGGACAGGTAGGGCAACTGGCCGCGGCGGGCGGGGTGGCCCTGCTGCTGCTGCTGCCCTGGTCCACCACCAACTGGTTTTTTCAGGTGAGCGCCGCCTTCAGTGCCAACACTCGCTCCGCCGCCATTGAAGGGGACCCCTCCGTGGCTACGGTGGCGGGCTGGCTATTTTACTGGCAGCGCCTGCCCCAGATGGTGTCCTGGCCCCTGCTGGCGCTGCCCCTGGCGGGTTTAATCTTGGCGGTGGGGCGCGGCAAGGTGAAGGCCCAAGAGCAGCGGGCGCTGGGCTGGCTGGGGCTGTTCCTGGGGGGGAGCTACCTGATCTGGACGGCGATCGCTAACAAAGACGTTCGCTATGTGATGCCCTGGCTGCCGGTGCTGGCCATTGTGCTGGCCTACGGGCTGTGGCATTTGCCTAGAGGCCTGCGCTGGGGGACAGCGGCCCTGGGGCTGGGGCTGATGCTAGCCAATTTGTTCGGCGGCCTATTGGGTGGCAACTGGCAGCTGGCCTCTCTCCTATCCCCCGGGGCCGCCCACAGCCCCTACTTGGGTGCGCCCTACCCCCACGCCGAAATCATTGCAGAGATGGTGGCCCAGCAGCCCTACCAGGTGATGACCCTGGGGGTGCTGCCCTCCACCCCCCAGGTGAATCAGCACAGCCTCACCTACTTCGGTAACCGGGAAGATTTCCGCGTCTACGCCCGCCGCGCGGGCAAAAGCCAGGAGCATTTGGCCCAAGACCGGAGCGCCTTTAACTGGTTTCTCAGCGTTACCCGTCCCCAGCTCAGCTACCACAGCCAAAAGGCTCGCCGCCGCCAGGTGCAAATGGCCCAGGGCCTCAAGCCCGAGTTTCGCCGTCAGCGCCGCTGGACCCTCCCTGACGGCAGCCGGCTAGATTTATGGCGGCGGCGGCAGATGCCGGTGCAGGTGCAGCCCATCGATACCCCCGTGAGCACTGTGGAACTAGCTGCGCTACAGCTCCCCACCCAGGCGATCGCCGGCATGCCCACCCCCGTTACCTACCGCTGGCGCGGCCCCTGGCGCGATTTGCACGACGGCGTGGTGCTCTTGTCTTGGCAGCAGGGCGATGCGGACGCCTGGCTCCACGACCACAGCATCGGCCTAGGTCAGCTCCACCCCCAACCGATACAGAGTAACCAGACGGTGCTGGCGGCGACGGATATTGACCCGGAGCAGACCTTTGAGGTGGTGGAGCAGATCGCCATGCTGCCCCCCGCAGGTAGCCAGGGAGCGTACCGGCTAAGCGCCACCTACCTGAACCGGGTCACCGGAGAGACCTACGCGCTGCCGCTGCCCGAGCAAAGGCTGCGGGTGACCAGCGCTGCATTGGAACAGGAGCCTCTGTTATCGGATCTCGACGCGGTGTCCCAGCTGCGACTGCTGGCCCAGGCCCTGCCCCAAGGCCCCGACGCCCTCGGCCCTGTGTTTGACCAAGTGGGGCGGCTCAGCTTGTACGACCCCACCCAGCGCTACCTAGCCGACGCTGAAGTCAGCCTTACCCACCGCCTCGCCCAGTTTCCCGACGCCCTCTCTCTCCGCT
>JBCCAG010000857.1:0-1947 GCA_039814955.1 Cyanobacteria bacterium P01_A01_bin.135 | reverse complement strand
TATTGGAAACCCCCTATAGTCCCCCTTGGCTTTGGCGTAGCCTGCCCGAAGGGCGTAGGGGACGGCGACAGCCGGGGGTGAGCCGTAATGTGCAGCTTCATATTCATTCGGTATAAGGTCCGTAGTCTCGTAGGTTGGGTTGAAGCGCAGCATGACCTAATGCTGGCCGTGGTTTTGTTGGGTTTCCCTACCGCCTCGACGCATCAATAGTGGTTGCCCACCTTGCGGTGGTGCACTGCCGTCAGCCCATCCCGGTTCGCCACCCGGCCCCGGCTAACGCTGCCGTAGATCACCCAGTGGTCATGGCAATCCAACCGGCTATCTACCTGGCACTCCATATAGGCCAGCGCCTCAGCCAAAATCGGTGAACCGTTACTCGCCTGGCGGGTCTCCACCTCAGCAAAGCGGTCCTCCCCTGGCGCAAACCGCTTCAGAAAATGCTTCATTAAGGGTCGGTAGCGGCCTTCTTCTAAAACGTTAAGCACAAAGCCGTCCTCCACCTGCAGCAGGGATTCAATCGCCCGGTCCTTTGCCACCGCGATCGCCACTCCCAAGGGCTCAGTGCTCACCTGCATCACCCAAGAGGCCAGCATGGCGCTCGTGACCTGCCCTTTCTGCGTCGTGACGATGTACAGGCCGCTGCTGATGCGCCCCAGCGCCCGGTCTAAGCTGGAGTCGAGGGATTTGCTGTGCTCCAGGGTTTGCTCGCTGGTGAGCCGCTGGCCTAGGTCGGTGCCCGCTTCGCCGCAGCGCTTTAGGGTCACCTCGTCCGGCGCGGCTTTGAGCACAATGGGCGTGAAGGCTTCCGGCAGCCCCAGCTCCTGAAACTGAGCCCGTAGCGGGTATATCGGTTCGTCCTCACCGCCGCCGGTTTCAAACAGGCCAAAGGTCTGCTTGGGCGACGCCGTTGCCAAAATGGTGCTGAGACTGGCGTGGGCCATAGGCTGGCCCTGGGGCGGCATCCCCAGCACGAGCCCCGCCGCGCTGCCCACTAACTCCCGCACCTCGTGGGGCTCCACCACCGCTAGGTTTACCCGCTCCACGGCCATCCCCGTTTTGGCGATGCCGCTGGCGATGGCTTCCACCAGGCGATCGCTGTAGCCGTAGTCTTCTACATAAAACAGCGCCACAAACCGCTCAGACTCGGTTTGGGTTTGGCTCCAGTTGCGGTACTGCTCTACCCAGTGGTCCCGGTGCTGCTGCAACAGCGGGCCGTGGCCGGTGGCAATTAGCTCAACATCAAAGGGGGCCATGCGCTTCAGGGCCATGAGCACCGAGCGGGCGTTAGGGCCCATCAGGCAGTCGTAATAGGTTTTGAAGTCGGTTTCCAGCAGCGGGGGCACTTCGTCAAACAGCACATCGTCGCAGTAGTGCATCCCGAATACGTCGCAGGTAAATAGGACCTGAGTGCTGGAATCATAAGTAAAGATGGTGTCTGGCCAGTGGAGGTTGGGGGCCGACACAAACTGCAGCCGGTGGCCCTGGCCGAGGTCAAGCTCGCTGCCGCTTTTCACCACCAGCGATTCGAAGGGCTGGTGCACCATGTTCTGCAGAAACTGGATGGCCACCTTAGACCCAACCACCGTAATGTGGGGAGCTCGCTGCAGCAGGTCTTTAACCAGTCCGCTGTGGTCCGGCTCGGTGTGGTTGACGATTAGGTAATCAAGCTGCTCCCAATCAATCTGCTGCTGCAGGCAGGCCAAGTACAAGTCCTGAAACTTGATGTGGGTGGTATCGATCAGGGCAGTCTTATCGCCCCGGACGATGAAGGAGTTGTAGGTGGTCCCGTTCTGCAGCTCGAACTCAATGTCAAAGCGATCGCGGTCCCAGTCGAGGCAGCGGATGGTGGTGGTGTCTGGCGCGATGTCTGCCACCTGTAGCGTTAGGTGGGCGGTGGGTTGGCGGGTGTGTGGGGAAGCCGTAGCGACCATGAGACTTTTCTCAATG
>JBCCAG010000400.1:0-4394 GCA_039814955.1 Cyanobacteria bacterium P01_A01_bin.135 | reverse complement strand
CAGCATCTACAGGAGGGTCAAGGGGTCCACATCTACCGTCACGCTCACTGTAGCAGGGCAGCGCGATCGCAGGCCAGCCAAGTCAAGGCGAGCGGCGGTAACCGTAGCGTCTGGGCATTTGATCAAAAGCTGCCAGCGGTAGCGGCGGGCCACCCTCAGTACGGTAGCCGGGGCCGGTCCTAAAATCTGGTGGGCGTCATCGGGGTAGGGCTGCAGCTCCTGGGCCACTACTTCTGCCGCCCGCTGCACCGCCCCCTCCTCGGTGCCGCTAAAGCGCACCCCAATCAGCTGACCGTAGGGGGGGTAGCCCAAGGCCTGACGCTGGGTCAGCTCCGCGCTCAGAAACCCTGCCTCATCCTGTCGCCGCACCGCCTCAATCACCGGATGCTCCGGGGAATAGGTTTGGATCAGGACCTGCCCCGGCTCTGCCCCCCGCCCGGCGCGGCCCGCCACCTGGGTCAACAGCTGGTAGGCCCGCTCGCTGGCCCGGTAGTCGCACTGGTGCAATAGCCCATCCGCCGCCACTACCCCCACCAGGGTCACCTGGGGCAAGTCAATGCCTTTGGTCAGCATCTGAGTGCCCACTAGCAAATCCGCCTCGCCCTTGGCAAACCGGGTGAGCAGGGTGCGGTGGGCTCCTTTGGTGCGGGTGGTGTCGCTGTCAAAGCGCAGGCAGCGCAGGTGCGGAAACTGCTGGCCGAGGGCCGCGATCACCCGCTGTGTGCCGCTGCCAAAGTGCTTCAAGAAGCTGGAGCCACATTCGGGGCAGGTTTTGGGCTGCGATCGCCCGTAGCTGCAGTAGTGGCAGCGCAGGGAGGGGGCGGCGCGGGGGTTAGGTTGGTGGTAAGTCAGGGAGACGTCGCAGTGCGGGCATTCCAGCACATGGCCGCAGGCGCGGCAAGACACAAAGGTACTGTGACCCCGACGATGGATAAACAAAATCCCCTGGCGCTGCTGGGACTGCAGCTCGCTCAGGGCGTCCTGGAGCGGATAGCTAAAGATGGAGCGGTTGCCCTTGTGCAGCTCCTGGCGCATGTCGACAATGCTGAGCTGGGGGAAGGGCCGCGCCGCCACCCGCTCGGGCAAGGAGAGGTAGTGGCGGCGCGGCTGATTCGCTTGAGCGGTGACCCACGTCTCTAGAGAAGGGGTAGCGCTGCCCAATAGCAGCGGACAGCCCACCAGCTCCGAGCGCCACTGGGCTACCCGGCGGGCGTGGTAGCAGGGAACCGGCTGGTCCTGCTTGTAGGAGCCGTCGTGCTCTTCGTCCAAAATAATTAGCCCTAGCTTGGGCAACGGCGCAAACACCGCCGAGCGGGTGCCAATCACCACCTGGGGTTCCCCCGAAAGCATCAGCCGCCAGGCATCGTAGCGCTCTCCATCCCCTAAACCACTGTGATACACCCGCACCCGCTCCCCAAACCGGGCCACCACCCGGTCAGTGAGCTGGGGGGTAAGGCCAATCTCGGGCACCAGCAGTAGGGCAGAGCGGCCTGAGGCGAGAACGGAGGCGATCGCCCGCAGGTACACCTCGGTTTTGCCGGAGCCGGTGACGCCGTGGAGCAGCACTTGATGAAAGCCATGCAGTCCCTCTAGCGTATTTACTGCCTGGGCTTGAGCTGGGGTAAGCTGACGGGCTGGGTCGGCTGTCGCCACCGCCCCTGAATGGGCCCGCAGCACCTCCCGGGCTTCAAGAGTGACGCAGCCTTTACGCGCTAGGGCCTTGACGGTGGAGGAACTGGTGCCACACACCTGTAGCAATTCCTGCAGCCACAGGTCCCCGCCCCGCCGCCGCAGCACTTCTAGCACCTCCTGCTGACGCGGGGTGAGGTTTTCTGCGCTCCCCGTCAGGGTAACCGCCTGCTGGCGCTTGGGCTTACTGTGGCGCGGCGGCTCCAGGTAGCTCTCCACCCAGCCCAACTGCTGAAGCTGCCGCAGTCCCCGCGCTGCCCCCTTCACCTGTCGCCGCAGATACAGCCAGGCATAGTCTCCCTGGGGCTGCTGCTCCAGCAGGGCCAAAATCTGCTGCGCCGCTGGGTCAAGCCCTGATGGCTGAGAGCTGCTCCCCGTCAGCCGTACCCGTCGCTGGGATTTGCCTAGGAGCCCTGGCGGTAGGGCGGTGCGAATAACAGCCATCAGTGGAGCGCAGTAGTACTGGGCAACCCGCTCTAGTAGGGTCCAATAGTCTGGGGGAAAGAACCCGCGGCTGACCACTTCTTGCACATCTCGAATCGCATTTGGGTCAAGGTCAGGGGCCTGAGAGCGCAGCCGCACCGCCACCCCACCCACCTGCTGGCTTCCAAAGGGGACGCTGAGAATATCACCGGGGGCGATCGCCATCTCTTGCGGAGAGCGGTAGGTGTAGAGGTCTTGGGCAGAGGGGCTATCCACCAGGACATCCACCCAAGCTGCGGGTAATAGGTGAGGGGAAGCTTCCTGCACGACGGGGCGGGGCGGAGCCTGACATGATAGGGGAGGCATGGGGAGGGCGCTACTAGATGTAGCGTCTATGATAGGAGATTTGCCGCTTGCCGTCACTATTGAGCCGAGGTGCTTATAGGGCCATCAGAACCGCGACTGAGCAATCGGCACACCATATTCCGAAGGCGCTACCTGGTTCCACTCATAGTCCACGTACTTACGCAAAGGCAATCAACAGGTAGTTCCAGTTTCGCTGCTGCTCCACATAGCAGTCAGCCTCTGGCTCCACATCCTGAATGGTTTTAATGCCGTTCTGCTGCAGTGCCTCTGTAGAACTATAGTACCAGCTTCGCCATTCTAATGGGGATTCTGGCTGGTCGAGCTGTCGCTTGGCTAGGAAGGAGTTGGCTAAGGCCATCACGAGCTCATGGCCTTTGTGCGTGGGCCATTACGTCCAGCTCACGTAGGGCAGTTGTGTGGCAGTGACCTTGATCTGCTCTGCTTGAGCAATGAGCTGGCCGGTGGCATCCCAGGTGCCGCCTAGGAACATCTGCCGAGGGCCTTCGCTCATGGTGAGAGGAATGGTGTGGCTGCCGTAGTGGGCTTTCATAGTCTCTAGATCTAGAGTGACAGCCAAGTTGGGGTTGGCTTCTACAGCCGCCTGAAGCTGCTGAACGGCCTCAGTTTCGGCAACTAGGCAGGGGACTCCCATGGCAACGCAATTACCGAAAAAGATCTCGGCAAAGCTCTCGCCAATGAGAGCCTGGATACCCCAACGGGCGAGGGCCTGGGGAGCGTGTTCCCGGGAGGAGCCGCAGCCAAAGTTGCGGTTGACCACGAGGATGCGGGCGCTGCGGTGATGGGGGAGGTCAAAGGGGTGGTCACCCTGGAGCTGACGGCGATCGTCTTCGAAGGCGTGTTCGCCGAGGCCCTCGAAGGTGACGCATTTGAGGAAGCGGGCAGGGATGATGCGATCGGTGTCGATGTCGTTGCCGCGCAAGGGGAGGGCGGGGCCGGTGATGGTTTGGATTTTAGTCATGTTTTTTTAGGGATATGGGTCATGCACGGTAGGGGCGGGCGGCGTCCGCCCTTCAGTCAGTTATGGCGTTTGTTGATTGAGTGGTGTGGGCGATCGCGTAGTGAGTTTGGATATTGAGCGTGAGGGCTTTGGGTCTGTTGCAAACCGACTGCCTTGGGGGTGGCTTACCCCCAAACCCCCGCTGGGGGGCTAGCGCCAGCCCCCCAGACCACCCTGGCGAAAGGGAGGTTTTGTGGGGGCTTTGAGGTATTGGGTTTAGGCTTTGGTGGGGTGAGGACGTGGCAAGCCACGTCCAACGAGGCGGGTTGGTTTACTTGGCCTGTTTGGTTGGGACTGCCGCAGTATGGCTTGTCACAGACCAAAACTTTGCCGTACCTAAATCCAACCGTTCTTCATAGACATCGCCCTATGCAGGGGGCTGCTGGGGGAGGCATCCCGTCCCCCAGCCAGGGGGTTTGGGGGCAGCGCCCCCAAGTACCAAGCCCATGCCAACTACAACAACTCCCGTACATCCGTAACGCTACCAGTAATCGCCGCTGCCGCCACCATCGCCGGACTCATCAACAGCGTCCGCCCGGAGGCTGACCCCTGACGGCCTTTGAAGTTACGGTTCGACGAAGAGGCGCTGATTTGACGGCCTTCTAGCTTGTCGGGGTTCATGGCTAAGCACATCGAGCAGCCCGCTTCGCGCCACTCAAAGCCCGCGGCTTCAAAGATGGTGTCTAAACCCTCGGCTTCCGCCTGCTGCTTCACCCGCTCGGAGCCGGGAACCACGAAAGCCTTGATGCCCCCTGCTACTTTACGGCCCTCGGCGATGCGGGCAGCTTCTCGCAGGTCGCTGATGCGGCCATTGGTGCAGCTACCGATGAAGCACACGTCCACCTTGGTGCCTTTGATGGGTGTGCCAGGGGCTAGGTCCATATATCGGTAGGCCTCT
>JBCCAG010000110.1:0-8480 GCA_039814955.1 Cyanobacteria bacterium P01_A01_bin.135 | reverse complement strand
CCACCGCAGATGCAGTAGGCCGGCCCCGGATTCATCGTAATTGCTCCATTTTGACCGCGGACCGCTACCACTAAAATGCCGCGATTCCCCTGGATCTCTAGCTCACCCAGCGTGGTGCCCGTCAATTGAGAGTCGGCAGGGATGGCGAGCTCATCGATTTGAATATCGATCTGGGAGAGAAGGGCGTCGAGCTGGCTGCGTTCGCTATTCTGCTCTAAAAAATCGATCGCGGTGGGGCGGATGATCAAATTTGCCATCCGCTGGGCGCTGATGGAAGCCGGTAGAACGACGTGATTGGCCCCAGCCAACCGCAGCTTTTTCTCAGTGGTGGGCAGCTCGCCCCGCGCCACAATCATCAGGTTGGGGTTCAGCTCCCGGGCCGTGAGGGTAATAAACACATTGGCGGCATCGTTGGGCAACACCGTCGCCAAGGTGCGGGCCCGAGCAATCCCCACCGTCCGCAATGCGTCTTCATCCGTGGCGTTGCCGGCGTGGGCTAAGTAGCCCAAGGCCTCGGCCTTGTAAATTCGATCGGGGTCTTGGTCCAGCACAATGAAGGGCCTTTGCTCCTGCTGAAGCTGCCGCGCTAGCACCTGGCCCGTACGGCCAAACCCGCAGACGATCACATGGCTGCTGAGCTGCTCAATGCCTTGAGCCTTGCGGCGGGCGTCGAGGGCGTGGTTGATCTCTCCTTCCATCAGCATCTGCACAAACCCTCCTACGATATAGGCAACCGATACGAACCCGGCTAGGATGACAACGATGGTAAAGGCTCGCTCTGTGGGCGTCTCTAGCGGCTGCACCTCGCCGTAGCCAACGCCAAAGATGGTGATTATCACCATGTAGAAGGCGTCGCTCAGCGGCCAGCCAAATAGGGTATAGCCAATAACAGCGCCTAAAATCGTTAAGCCGAAGAAGACGGTTCCTGTGATGATGCGCTGAAACGATCGCTGCATGGTGAACGGACGCTACCGTCGCTGCCGTCTATTGCGTAAAGCAACCAGTACTGTAGGGGGAATAGGGGGGCGGGGCTGTAGCGATCGCTGCATTTGGTGAATTCGGGGCAGGTCTGGCCCCTAGCAGGCGCGCTCTAAAACCGGCCCCCGTAGAGATGCTCCTCCCAGCGCCTGATTCAACGCAGTTTCCAAATACAGGTAAACCCCATCGCTAGCGTCGAAGTAAAGGTCTACGCCGCGCTGGTCCTGCTGGGCAGAAATAATTTCAGCGTCGTAGTGAGGGGCGCTTAGAAAGTTGAGCCAGTCAGCTATCTGCGTATAGGGTACCGACAGCCGCCCAAGCCGGCAGCCATCAACCGTTTCCACTGAAAAGTAGGGATAGCTCATATCCAAATACCAACCACGTCAGTACATTTATACCATGCACTGATTAGCGCTGCCAGACCAAAGATTATCCAAAAAATCGCGAGAGCTTGACAAAAAGAGTTGATTCTGTAACACTGAATACAGAAACGAATAACGTTCATCTCTGAGCTGACTGATGCAACCTTGCCTTGTTAGCCTTTGGCAGCAGCGCAATCGGTTCAGCAACAGTAAGGTCAGGGACGGAAGTAGGGCTAATCCTGAAGGAACGCATTTTCGCCTCCCCTCAATTTTTGAAGAGGCGTTCCACTGATTGTTCACTACTTAATTCAAGAGGTATAGGCACATGTCTTTACACTATCGCGGCGTCGCTTACGATCCGGCAACCTCAGATCTGAAGTTTGCCCAAACTCCAGAATCCGCGGGCCACTATCGTGGCGCTACCTGGAAAATCCACCCTGCACGGGCTATCCAGCCGAAGCGCTCGGATCTTCACCTCAAGTATCGGGGTGCTCGAGTTGACGCTAACTAGGTCTAGCAAGGCCAAGCCCTAGGGCAGCATGCGAAGCGGGCGACCCAGTTGGGTCGCCCGCTTCGCGCTTTGTTAGTCTAAAAAAAGCAAGTCGATAGCACCGACTTGCTTTTGCTATTTTGCTACAAAAACCAGAGCTGACGCCGACTAGTTTAGGGCTTCAGCGCCGCCGACCACCTCAAGAATTTCCTGGGTGATGGCTGCCTGACGGGCCTTGTTATACTCCAGCGATAGGGAGCTAATCAGATCGGTGGCGTTGTCGCTAGCGTTGTTCATTGCCGTCATCCGGGCGGCAAGTTCGCTAGCGGCCGCTTCCTGCAGCGCTCGCAGCAGCTGGTTATTCAGATACAGCGGCAGCAGCGCATCTAAGATTTGCACCGGGTCCTGCTCAAAGATCATGTCTTGGGGCATTTGGTCCGGCGTGGGGGCCTGCAGGGTTTCCCGCTCAATGTTGAGGCCGCCGCCGCGGGTGGTCAGCCGGAAGATCTCGTCGTCTTTAGGCTCCAGACCTTGGGGATCTAGGGGCAGCAGGGTTTGCACCACCGGCTGTGAGCTAATCAGCGACACAAACTTGGTGTATACCAGCTCTACCCGGTCTACGGTACCAGAAAGGAATAGAGACAGTAGCTCATCTGCAATCTCAGAGGCTTCGTCTGCAGTGGGTACCTGCTCCAAGCCCACAAAGGTCTTATTGATTGGCTGCTCGCGCCGCTGGAAGTACTGGGTTGCCTTGCGCCCCACCAGCACATAGCGAAAGTCAATGCCCTCGGCCTTCAGCTCTTTGGCCCGGTCTTCGCCGCGGCGGATGACGTTGGTGTTGTAGCCACCGCACAGGCCGCGATCGCCCGACACCACCAGAATCGCTACCGATTCCACATCCCGCTGCTTCAGCAGGGGTAAATCAGCATCTTCAAACCGCAGCCGAGACTGCAGGCCGTAGAGCACCTGCGCCAAACGGTCCGCGAAGGGGCGGGTAGCGGTTACCTGCTCTTGAGCCCGACGCACCTTGGCAGCAGCCACCAGTCGCATCGCCTCTGTAATCTTCTTTGTATTCTTGACCGACTTGATGCGATCGCGAATTGCCTTAAGGTTTGCCATGGGTCTTACTTAAACGGTGAATAGATTAGACCGGGGGCGGTTACCTCAGCTCAGACGGGTTGCCCAAGCAGCGCCACCCCCAGCAGCAAAGACTACATAGAAGCCTTAAACACGTCCTTGTACTCGGTTAGCACATCTTTCATGGCGTCGACCACAGGGTCGGAGAACTTCTTGCCCTCTTTCTCCACCAGCTCGGGGTAGTCGGTGCGGGTGGTCTTCAGGTAGTCCCGCAGGCCGTTGGCGAAGTCCGCCACCTTATCCACCGGCAGGTCATCCAGGTAGCCGTTGATGCCGGCGTAGATGAGGATGGCTTGCTCAGCCACCGATAGCGGCGAGTACTGGGGCTGCTTGAGCAGCTCCCGCAGGCGCTGACCCCGGGCAATTTGGTTTTGGGTCGCTTTATCCAGGTCAGAGGCGAACTGGGCAAAGGCCTGCAGCTCGTCAAACTGCGCCAGCTCCAGCTTCAGCTTACCGGCCACCTTCTTCATCAGCTTGGTCTGGGCTGCCGAACCCACTCGGGATACCGAGATACCTGCGTTCACAGCTGGACGGAGGCCGGAGTTAAATAGGTCGGAGGACAGGAAGATCTGGCCGTCGGTGATGGAGATGACGTTGGTGGGGATGTAAGCCGACACGTCACCCGCCTGGGTTTCAATGATCGGCAGGGCGGTCATGCTGCCTTCGCCCAGCTCTTCGTTCAGCTTCGCAGCCCGCTCTAAGAGGCGAGAGTGCAGGAAGAATACATCGCCAGGGTAGGCCTCACGTCCGGGCGGACGGCGCAGCAGCAGGGACATCTGGCGGTAGGCCTGGGCCTGCTTGGTCAAATCATCATAGACCACTAGGGTCGCCTTGCCGTTGTACATGAAGTACTCAGCAATGGATGCGCCCGTGTAGGGAGCTAGATACTGGAGGGCGGCGGGGTCACTGGCGTTGGCGGCCACCACAACGGTGTAGGCCATTGCGCCCCGCTCTTCTAGAGCGTTGACCACCTGAGCCACCGTGGAGGCCTTTTGACCCACGGCGACATAGACGCAGATCACGTCTTCAGAGGCCTGGTTAAGGATAGTATCTACCGCGATTGAAGTTTTGCCGGTCTGGCGATCGCCAATGATCAGCTCCCGCTGACCCCGACCGATGGGGATCATGGAGTCGATGGCGGTGATGCCGGTCTGCAGCGGCTCATACACCGACTTACGGGCGATGATGCCAGGGGCCATCGCGTCAATCAGGCGGGACTCGCTGGTCTCGATAGCGCCCTTGCCGTCGATGGGGCGGCCCAAAGCGTCTACCACGCGGCCCACCATCGCGTCGCCCACGGGCACGTCAGCGATACGACCGGTGGCGGTGACGGAGCTGCCCTCCTGGATATTGCGGCCGTTACCCATGAGTACAACACCGACGTTGTCCTCCTCTAGGTTGAGGGCGATACCAACGGTGCCATCTTCAAACTCCAGCAGCTCGGAGGCCATGGCCTGATCCAAACCGTAGACGCGGGCGATGCCATCACCAATTGAGAGCACAGTGCCGACGTTCGAGACCTTAACGTCCTGGTCGTACTGCTCAATCTGCTGCTGAATAATGCTGCTAATTTCGTCCGGCTTAATGCTTACCATAAGTTTCCTCGTAGTTGTTCGTTACGTTTGCCAATAATCGCGATCGCGGTTAGGGCCGCCCGATACTGGTAGGGCTATCTAGCCCCTTGGGTTCTGTTTGGGCGCGCTTTAGGATGTAGAGTTCAGCTTAAAACCAATGCGGCGAAGCTGACCGCGTAAACTCGCGTCGATGACCTGGGAGCCAACTTTAATAATCACACCGCCGATTAGCTCAGGGTCGACCGTCGTCTCAAGCTCAACTTGGTTGGCGTCAGCAAACGCTAGCACCTTTTGCCGCACCGATTCTTTTTGCTCGTCGGATAGGGGAATGGCCGAGGTAACCTCCGCCAACACAGTGCCGTTGCGCTCTCGCACCCGGGCCTGATATTCAGCGCAGATGTCATCTAGGAAATACACGCGGCCCTTGTCGATTAAGAGCATCAAGAAGTTGCGCGTGTAGGGATCTAGATCCTCGGCGGCGCGGCCTAGAACACTCTTTTTGACCTCGCCTTTAATCAGGGGGCTTCCTAAGAACTCCCGCAGCTCTTCTGACTCACTCAAAAGCTGGCGCAGCCCACGGATGTCTTCTGATATAGCATCGACCTTATCCTTGGAGTCGGCGATGGACATCAACGCAGCCGCATAGGGCGATGCAATTTCAGAGGTCATGACAGACATGACTTAGCCTCCCAACATAGTGATACTTTTGTCCACCAGGCGCTGCTGGGTGGAATCATCCACCTCAGACCGCAGCCGCTCCTCGGTGCGCTGGAGCGCCATCTCAGTGACCCGCTGGCGCAGCTCGGCGACCATGCGGTCACGCTGGGATGTAGTGTCCTGAACCGCTGCCGCCCGTAAGCGCTCGATATCTTTTTCCGATTGGTCGAGAACGGCCTGACGAGCTGTTTCAGCCCGGCCTTCAGCCTCCTTGAGCAGTCGGGCCGCCTCAGTCTGAGCCTGGGCAAGCTTTTGCTGCTCTTCAGCCAGATTCGCTGCCGCATCCTGCTTTCGCTGCTCAGCTTCGCGAATCTCAGACTCGATGCGCGATCGCCGCTCAGCTAAGCTGCTTCCTAGAAAACCTCGCCCAAAATAAATTAGGACGCCGATAATAATAACTAAATTAATTAAATTAGTTTCCAAGGGATCAAAGTTGAGAGCAAAACCGTGATGCTCTCCAGCCGCCTCTGCGCCGATAGCGCCAGCTTCTACAGCAAGGAGAAATAACGTTCCCATGTCGTTCACTTTCGATTTAGCAAGTTTCCACGTCTTTACAGGCCGCAGCCCTCAGACAGCCAGTTTACGATTCGCTTCGCAAAGAACAGGCTAAGCATTCAAGAGGCGGTTGAGAATTTGATCACTCAAACTATCAACTTGACTCTCTAAGGTTGCCATCGCCGAAGACCGCTGAGCCTCTAACTCGGCTTGAACCTGCTCGCGCTGCGCCTGAGCCTCTTGCTGGGCTTCAGCAATCTTCTTAGAAGCAACCTGCTGAGCCTCGGCCTGAGCATTTGCCACAATTTCCTGCGTCTTACGGCGAGTAGATGCCAGCTCGTTCTCATACTGCTCGGCGAGATTCTTGGCTTTAGCAAGCCGCGCTTCAGCATCGGTGATGCTATCCCGCACGTAACCATCGCGCTCATCTATCATTTTGCCCAAGGGCTTGTAGAAGAGAGCGTTTAAGGCAGCAACCAGCAGCAAAAACTGAATCGCCATTAGCGGCAGCGTGGCGTCAAAATCGAACATGCCGCCAGATTCCTCAGCCGCCGCAAGTAGAATTGTCCAACAAGTCATAGCGGTAATAAATTCCCTACAGTCTTGGAAGGGATAAGCTAGGTGAGCTATACAGAACTGGGCAGAGACCGATTAGCCCCTGCCCAAAAGATTGGCCTACGAAAATGGGTTAGCAAACAGTAGTACCAGAGCAATCACCAGACCGTAGATAGTCAACGCTTCCATGAAGGCCAAGCTCAGCAGCAGCGTGCCGCGGATCTTGCCTTCTGCCTCAGGCTGACGCGCAATACCCTCCACTGCTTGACCTGCTGCATTACCCTGACCGATACCAGGGCCAATAGCAGCCAAACCAACAGCTAGCGCAGCAGCAATAACGGAAGCAGCAGCAGTAATAGAATCCATGATGATAACTCTCTTCTCAAGTGAACTAAGTAACGTCTCTAAGACAAACTGGTTCGACGGCGAACCAAAGCAAACCAAACACCAACCGAACAGCTTGCAGGTTGAAGGCTAGGAAGCTGAAAAGAAGCCTTTTCAGAAACCCGATATCCTCTCTAGCACGCTATCTTTGCCAAACTGAGCGCACAACCTGTGCTACTCATGCTCACCATGCTCCTCCATAGCCTCACCAATATAGGCGGCGGCCAGAGTCGCAAAAATCAACGCTTGGATGGCACTCGTAAACAGCCCCAAAACCATGAGCGGTAGCGGGATAAACAGCGGTACAAGTAGGACCAGCACCGCGACTACCAGCTCATCCGCGAGGATATTTCCGAAAAGACGGAAACTCAGGGATAGGGGCTTTGTGAAATCTTCCAGTATTTTGAACGGCAACATGATCGGCACCGGCTCAACGTAATTCGCGAAGTACCGGAGACCTTTCTTACTGAAGCCAGCGTAGAAATACGCCAACGACGTAAGCAGTGCCAGAGCAACCGTGGTGTTGATATCGCTTGTTGGCGCGGCCAGCTCACCCTCTGGCAGCTCAAACAGCCGCCAGGGAACAAGCGCACCAGACCAGTTCGATACAAAGATAAACAAGAACAATGTACCAACGAATGGTACCCACGGGCGATATTCCTTCTCTCCAATCTGAGTCTTCGCCAAGTCGCGAATAAACTCTAGCGCATATTCCATGAGATTTTGAAGGCCAGTTGGAATGCGCTGAATGTTGCGGGACGCCAAAAACGCTACCCCAATCAGTAGCGCAATGACGAACCAGGAGGTTAGGAATACCTGGCCGTGTAGTTTTAGATTGCCGACTTCCCAGTAAAGGTGCTTGCCGACCTCAAGCTCGGCAAGACGCAGGGTTAGATTAAATCCGTCCAGCAGTCCCATGGGACAAATGCCCTCACAAAAACAGTCCAATATACAGAAGCATCGATGCTGCGCCTGGCAAGCGCGAGAATCGCCCCCGATCAGCGACAATGGCTAGTCAGAGATGACAGCGCTCTTTAAGACGTAAACAATCAATGCAGCCTTATAGGTTAAGAAACCTAAAAAGATCGGTAAAATTTCTAGCTGATTGACGCGAGATGCGATTAAAATCACTCCCACGAGCAGTGCTAGTCGGCTATTACCCAGCCGCGCTCTTTGCCGCCCGAGCTGACCCACATGCTTGCCAAGCATGTTCAAGTAGATCAGTCCTGTACAAGCCCCAATCAAGTAGTTGAGTGCAACATTGATGTCATAGGCTAACCCCACCGAAATAGCTGCTACAGCTGTCAGTGCCAGCGTTGTCAGTGCCAATTCACGGCGAAGCTGAAAATACTCCGCAATGGAGACGTCCGGCTCTGCCGACATCACGACCGGCGATCGCTCTGTAGAATCTGCACTCTCGGCGCTGGTGTCAACGCCCTCGGCATCGGCTTCAGCACTATCTGTCTCAGCGGCTGCCCGAACGGCATTGGCTTTGACATCGACAACATTAGCGGCAACGAAAGTGGCCCGAGACTTCGCGATTTGAATCGCAAAATCCCCGGCAACCGGCGATTCATCATCGTCAGCAGAACCTTCTGATGTAGCCACAATCACAGGATCACTCAAGGGGAAAATACCTTGCAGTTGGAGGACCTTGGCTGCGACGAGCCACACGAGATCATAACATGTGGTGTAGTCCGAACCACATAAAAAATTAAGGTTTGACGTCGCCTTGATGGGGCGGCGCTTCAAGGGCTTGACCGAGAAATTGTCAAGGGGCGATCGCTG
>JBCCAG010000908.1:0-1717 GCA_039814955.1 Cyanobacteria bacterium P01_A01_bin.135 | reverse complement strand
CAGCAGAAGCGTCCATGTGAGTGTAATTGTGAGCATTCTAGGGTGAAATCTTGCTTGAGAATCGCAAGCGGCAATGCCGCAGTTTGGCTACGATATCAAGCCTGACGAAAAATGGCATTAAAGAAGACTGAGATTTGTGCTCTCGGGGGCAACAATCAGGTAATGCTTTACAGATTTCTGTAGGTTTCTTTCAGCGGCGGCAGGCCGCAGCTGCTAGGCTAAAATACCTACAGGGAACCTTGATGATTGGGGGCTGAGGGCCAAGTCGGGCCATGATGCTCCCATACAATAGAGGGGAACCACCAGGGCGTTACGTTTTCAGCAGTTATAAGGACAGGGAGTGGCGAATGGCGAAAACCGCGAAGCATATCATCATTGGGTCTACAGAGGCCTATAGCGGTAAATCAGCGACAATCATCGGCCTAGCGGCGCAAGCCCAGGCGGCTGGCCTGTCTATTGCCTACGGCAAACCCATTGGTCCACTCGCTAGCGACGCCACCGACAGCGATGTCACCTTTATTCAAGAGACGCTAGCACTTCAACCTCAGCAGGTTCACCCCACCCTGGTCTCCCTCAGCGCCGATGCCGTTCAGAGGCGGGTTTTGGGAGAGGATACCCAGGATTACCAAGCCGGTTTAGATCAGTATCAGCAGTGCGACAGTGACCTGGTGCTGATTGAAGGTCCGGCCACCCTACGGGAGGGGACGCTGTTTGATCTATCGGTGGCGCAGATTGCCCAGGTGCTCGATGCTGAAGTGCTGCTGGTGTTTCGCTACAAGCCCAGCACCCTAATCGACGACATTTTGGCCGCTCAGGGGCAGCTCGGCGATCGCCTCTGCGGCGTTGTGATCAACAACCTGCCGGAGGACCAGACTGATCATGTGGATGAGGTAATTCGGCCCTTCCTAGAAGCGAAGGGCATTCCTCTATACGGCGTTCTCCCCTACAACGAGCTGCTGCTCAGCGTCAGCGTCAAGGAACTGGTGCATCAGCTAGATGCCGAGGTACTCTGCCGCGGCGATCGCCTCAACCTCATGGTCGGCACCCTCAAGATTGGTGCTATGAACGTCAACTCGGCGCTAAAGTATTTCCGCAAGGCCCACCATATGGCGGTGGTTACCGGGGGCGATCGCACGGACCTGCAGCTTGCTGCCCTAGAGACCTCTACCCACTGCCTAATCCTCACCGGCCACATCGCGCCTACCCCTGAGGTGCTGCAGCGGGCCGATGACCTGGAGGTTCCTATTCTAGCGGTGGATCTAGACACCCTGACCACGGTGGAGATCATCGAGCGCGCCTTCGGGCAGGTACGCCTCCACGAGGCAGTAAAGGTGCAGTGCATCCGCGAGCTGGTGGCCGAGGGATTTGACCTACCGCGGCTCTTGGAGCATCTGGGCGTTAGCGTTGCGGCAGCGGTTTAGCATTCTGTAGGGACACAGCGCCGCTGTATCCCTACCGTGCTATGACGACTTCGTAGACTTGCGCCGTCCGCGCTTCGTCGTCGTGGTTTCTGCTGGAGCCTCTTCCGCTGGCGTTTCTAAGGGCAAGGTGCCATTGGTATCAGCGGAGCCGTTGGCGTCGCTGCCGTTCTCATCGGCATCTGGCGGCACAACGGAGGTTGCAGAAACCGGCACCCCAAGCTCCAGCTTTTCGCGCACCTGCCGCTCTACATCTTGGGCAAACTCGGGATTCTCTTCCAGGTGCTTGACGGTGTTAT
>JBCCAG010000452.1:0-3978 GCA_039814955.1 Cyanobacteria bacterium P01_A01_bin.135 | reverse complement strand
GCAGCTCGATCAGCTCCGAGATATCGCTGTAGGCGCGGTTAAACTCAATGATATCCACGTACATTTCCTGCGTAGGATAGTTTTGAATCAGCTCAATGGGGGTAATTAGGTCGTCGTCGCTGGCAGAGACCAGCAGCGCCCCTCGCAGCGCCTGGCGATCGCCCCGGCGCGACTTGGTGTGGATAGCTTTGCTAGCCCGATCGAGCACCGCATCCCCCGCCGCGTTGTTGAGGGCACCGCTAAGCAACGACGGGCTAACGCTTACCTCATGGGTGAGCATTGCTTGCATATCATCCGCTGGATAGCCGCTCATGCGGATATAGGGTCGTAGCTCGTCAGACACTTCCCCCGACTCGGCCAGCAGCGTTAGGTCTTCTACGGAGACAGCGCGCTCAAAGGCGCGGTACTTCAGCACAACAGACTCGGCAGCGGAGGCGGGAGCGGCTAGTCCCAGGGCCAGGCTGACGCCAAGCAGACTGGTGACGCGGCGACATCTAGCCGAAAGCAGTCTAGCCGAAGGTGATAGCAGTAACGGGAAGATAGGCATAGCGTTCCCTATAGTTTCCAATGCATTTGCGAGTAGGTATAGGACTCTACCCTAATATTTACAGGTGATTGCCCACTTTGCGGTGCTCCTGCGCCCAGTCAGTGAGCTGTCCGTTTGAGGATGTCATCGGTTCTTGATTGTCGCTAAGCTAATTAGGCACCGTTGATAAGGGCGTGAGTGACTATGAAGACGCATCGCTGGGGAACGCAAGGGCTGCTGCGCCCTAACTCTATGATAAATCTCGCCTTGGTTCGGCGATCGCTGGCGCTTTCCTGTGGCTTAGCCGTAGCTCTGGTAGCGAGGCCTGCCGTGGCTCAAGTTCCGCTAGAGCCTGGCACTCCCCAGACACCCATCCCCCAGGCACCCGCTGCCGCCACCACCCTCTACGTTGACCCCACCGCGGGGACCGATGCGGAAGCGGGCGGTAGCCAAGCCCAACCCCTGCGCACCATCAGCTATGCGCTGCAGCAGGCTAGCGCCTCCTCCAGTAACATCACCGTCATTCAGCTGCAGCCGGGCCGCTACAGCGCCGAGAGCGGCGAAACCTTTCCGCTAGCGCTGCGGCCCGGCATTGTCCTGCAGGGGGATGAGGCTACCCAAGGCGAATCCGTTCAGGTGGTGGGGGGTGGAGAATTCGTAACCGGCATGATGGGCCGGCAAAACGCGACCATCGTCGCCTCCGACGACAGCGAAATCCGCGGCCTCACCATTGCCAACCCCAATACCCGCGGCAGTGGCGTTTGGGTGGAGTCCGTCAACCCCATCGACCCCCTGATTCGCGGCAACACCTTCACCCAAAATAACCGCGACGGCGTATTCATTAACGGCATCGCCGTCCCCGTCGTTGAGCGCAACCGCTTCATTGAAAACGGCGATAACGGCATTTCTCTCACCCGCCGCGCAGGCGGGGAGATTCGCAATAACGAGTTCATCAACACCGGGTTTGCCATTGTTGTTAGCGACTCAGCCTCACCCACCATCACAGATAATCAAATTCGCGAGAACCTAGATGGTGTAGTCTCCACCACCCGCTCTCAGCCCGTGCTGCGCGGCAACGTGATCACCGACAACCGGCGCGATGGGGTAGTGGCCATCGGCAACGCCAGTCCCGACATGGGTACTGCTCAGGATCCCGGCCTCAATATGTCCCTTAACAACGGGCGCTTTGACATCCACAACGGGACACGCAGCAACGTCCTGGCGGCAGTGGGTAACCAGTCAGATGAGGGGCAAATTGAAGGGGAGGTGGACTTTGTCGCCCGGGTGATTGGCTTCCCGGATGTCCAGGGGCATTGGGCCCAGGCCTATATTGAGGCCCTGGCAGCCCAAGAGATCGTTGGCGGCTTCCCTGACAGCACCTACCGCCCCAACGAACCGGTCACCCGCGCTCAGTTTGCGGCCATTATCAACAAGGCATTTGCCCAGCCCGCCAAACGTTCCCCCCTTGATTTCACCGATGTGCAGAGTGACTTCTGGGGCTACTCTGCCATTCGCTCCGCCTACCTACAGGGCTTCCTGTCGGGCTACCCCGGGCAGGTCTTCTTACCCAGCCGGGAAATTCCTCGGCTGGAGGTGCTAGTGTCGTTGGCCAGCGGCTTAGAGCTGACCGAGGCCGCCCCCACAGCCCTCAGCAAATACCAGGACGCCGCCGCCATCCCTAGCTGGGCCACCGGAGCGATCGCTGCAGCCACGGAAGCGGATTTGGTGGTCAACTACCCCGCTGTCGAGCAGCTTAATCCTGGCCAGCAGGCGACGCGGGCCGACGTGGCGGCGTTTGTGTACCAGGCGCTGGTGCAGGCGGGGCGGGCCCAGCCGGTGGATTCCCAGTATCTAGTCCGCTAGCCGCCTTACGCGCCGGTTTTCTAAAGCTCGCGCTCTATAGGAGCTTCAGAAAACCAACGCCATTATTCAGGAAGCGCCGGTCCCGCGCTGGACACCACTAGCCGGTCGGGGTGGAGCAGCTCCCGGGCCGCTTGGTTCACCTGGGCTAGGGTCAGCTGATCAAGCCGCTCAGCGTACTCGTACACCTCCGCTTCCGGCAGGCCATAGAGGTGGTTGCTCAGCAGCACGGCTCCCAGATCATCCGGGTTGGAAATATCCAGCAAATGACTGCTAATCAACATGCGCTTGGCCTGCTGAAGCTGCCAAGGCGAGACGCCTTCTGCGCGGAATGTCTCCAACCGCTGCAGGGTCTGGCTAACCGCTAGGTCCGCATTTTCCGGCGCGGTTTGAATATACACATTGAACTCCCCTGGCCCGGTCAGTGCGGTCCAGAAGAAGCTGCCGGCGCTGTAGGTGAGGCCCATTTGCTCTCGCAGCTCGCGGGTTAGCTGGGTGGAGATGATGCGGCCCAATAGAATGCTGGCGTGGTAGCGCTCATCCGTCCGGGTAATGCTGGGGGCTTCCATTTGGGTCATCACCTGGGCCATCCCCGGCACCACCTTATGGGAGCGCACCAGGGCGTCGGGCAGCGGTGCCGCTGGCAGGACGGGCTTTGCCGGGTTTGCGGTAGAGGTCCAGTCGCCGAAGGCCTCCTGCAGCAGGGTTTCAACTTCCACTACGTCAACGTCTCCCACCAAAACTAGGGTGGTGGCGCTGGGCTGGTAGTAGGTCTGGTAAAACGCCACCACATCCTCGCGGGCGATCGCATTCAGGCTAGCCTCCGTTTCAAAGGTGTGGCGGGGGTGATCCGCAGGATAGATCACCTGATTAGCGGCCACGCTGGCCAGGTAGCGGGGGTTCTTTTGGTCCGCGCGGACCCCCTGCAGGGCCTGCTGTCGGTTGCGCTCTAGCGGCTCAGCGGGGAAGGTGGCCTGACTCCACAGCTCCCGCAGGGCGGCAAGCATCTGGGGTAAATCTTGGGATAGCCCAGTAAAGGAGGCCCCCGCCGTCTCCACCGTTGAATAAACGCCGTAGCGAATCCCCTGCACTTCCAGGGCCGCCGCTAGGGCAGACTCATCCCGCAGGGTGCTGCCACCGGTTACCGTCTGGGCTGTCAAGTCGGCTAAGCCCGCCTTGTCCACTGGGTCAAAGGCCGAGCCCGCCCACACCGAGGCGGTTAGGGAGACGGTGGGGGTCTGGGGGTCGGGCACCAGCAGCACCGTCATCCCGTTGGGGAGGGTGAGCTGCTCAATGGCGGGTGGGGTGAAGGCGGGAGCCTCCCCTAATTCTGGTAGATAGGGCTCCACCACCTCCGGCTCCGCGGGCTCAGCCGCAATATTGTGGATCGCCGCTGGTGGCGTTGTCCCGGCCTCAGCCGCACTCCCCGAGGCGATTGCCCCGGCCTCCTCCGGCTCAAAATAGAACTTAGCCCGGTACTCTGGCAGCAAATACGTTTGGGCAACCCGCTGCACATCATCAGGGGTCACCGCCAACAGCGCCTCGGTGTAGCGGTCGTAGGCCTCCACATCGGCGTCCACGGCCCAGCTCCT
>JBCCAG010000494.1:0-3707 GCA_039814955.1 Cyanobacteria bacterium P01_A01_bin.135 | reverse complement strand
CCGCTAGAGATCAGTAGCGCTGGCAGAAATACCCGCACCGCAGGTGAATTATTCATAATTATGAGACTCCGGCTGACAATAGCTGGCAGGATGGGGCTGAAGCCTGCCGCTACGGCAGATTTTCCAATCAATCAATCAAATCCCTGGGCTGAAATCAGGATTTTATGGGAAGTCGGCTCTAAATATTAAGGTTGGGCGGCCAACCGTGAAATTGCGGGAGTGCCCTTGCCGTCAGCGTTTTGGGCGTCCGGCGGGCAGGGTCAAACGACTGACCACAGCAAATGAGCGGCTGGAAACCCCCTGCACTGGGCGGTTTAACGCCTTTGACCAAGCGATCGCCCCTAAATTGCGATATTCAACGCAGCCCACTGAAGTTCACACAAGCTTCATCCGATAAGCGCCGGTATATTTACGGGGTTGACGAAGAGAGAATTGTGTCCTTAAGCCCCCAAACGTCACGATGAATGGAAAATTCTTGCTTGCGCTGCTTGCCACGATTGTGGCGCTTCCCGTCGTTACCCTGCTGGTACTGCTGTCGCGGCCCGGTGCTTCGGTCTTAAATAGCGCCAATACCGCTTTTGAGACAGACCAGCCACCACCAACAAGCCGGGTGGGGGGCCGCCTCGGCGCCGGTGGATGCGTTGACTGTGATCTGAGCCATGCCGACCTCAGTCAGCAGGACATGAACCGGGCTGACCTGCGGGCCACAAACTTTTCCCACGCCAACCTCAGCCAGGCACTGCTGATCAACGCCATCTTGAGCCAGGTCACCCTCACCCAAACCAACCTCAGCGAGGCCAACTTGCGGGGCGCAGATCTGATCGAGGCCAATATCGACGCGGCTAGCTTCGACGATGCCCAACTATTGCAGGTGAGCTTGACGGACTCCCGAATCAATAACGCGTCGTTCAAGCAGGTGGACCTGCGGGATGCCGATCTGAGCGCCACCGTGATTCGAAACAGCGACTTTTCCGGCTCTAGTCTGTATGGAGCAGTGATGCGGGAAGCCACGCTGACGAACGTGAATTTTGCTGGCGCTGATCTGCGCTATGTGGATTTCTCCAACGCCGCCCTAGAGAACGTCAACTTCGACGGGGCACAGCTTGATTTTGCGATTTTGCCCGACGGCACCGGCTACCACGGGGTTGCTCCTTATTGAGTCAACGCCTTACTGTAAAAGGGGCTGCGAGAAGGTCGTCCTGAGTAACCCTGCCAATACAACAGAGGAAATTTTGTGGGCAAGCGGCTCTACCTAGCCAACCCATATGGGTTTTCGGCCCAGCAGCGATCGCTGCTGCCACCGCTGATTGCCGCCCTAGAAGCCCTGGGCGCTGAAGTATGGGAGCCCTTTGCCCGCAACAACCAGGTGGACTTTGCCGACCCTGATTGGGCCTATGAAGTGGCCCAGGCCGATCGCCGCGACGTAGAGCAGTGCGACGGCATTTTTGCGGTGGTCAACGGCACCCCGCCGGATGAAGGCGTGATGGTGGAATTGGGGATGGCGATCGCCCTGCAAAAGGCGGTGTTCCTGTTTCGAGACGACTTTCGCCGCTGCAGCGATAGCGAGCAGTATCCCCTCAACCTAATGCTGTTTGCCGGCCTGCCGCGCCGTGGCTGGCAGGCCTACTACTATAAAAGCATAGAGGAGATCTCCAGCCCTGATAAGGCCCTCTACCGCTGGCTGCAGGGTTCATAGCGCTGTGGCGGATAGGCACTTGCGGTCCTATCGCAGCCCTAGCCAGGTAAAGAAATCCTGGCGGGTGACTAGCTCAATCACCAGCAAGGCGATGAAGCCAAGCATGGCAAAGCGACCATTCATCACCTCGGCGTAGGCGGTCCAGCCAAATCCAGGCTCAATCTGGCGGGCCCGCTCCGGCAGGGCAAAGACGTCGGGGGGCGCAGCCCCATCGGTGGTAGACGGCGGCGTCGATGGGGCTGGCTCAGGGGTGGGGGAAGAATCGGTGGGCATAGTCGCTAGACATTCAGTAGAGGTAAGCCGGGCTCAAAAATCATACTTTAAGATGGCGCAGCCCCGGCGGTAAAGCTCCTCCGCGTAGCCGGTCCAAGCCCCCTGCCCCCAGTAGCGAAAGCAGCTTGTCTGCAGCAACAGATTGTGCAGCAGGGCGTTGCGGTAGCGGTGCTGCTGGGTAAAGCCTGTCTCGTTTTGGTGGGGCGCTATAGCCTGGTGGAAGCGGGCGCTGAGGTCATTCATGGGGGAGAGCACGTTTTGATACCCGGCCTGCCAGCTGATGTGGTTGGTCCAGGAGCCCCCCTCCATCGAAAAGCTGGGGTCCGCCTCTTGGGTAGCCGCGATCGCCGCCGTCACCGCCTCCGGGGAAGGGGTTGCCACCTGCTGCCAAATGCGGTGCTGGCCCTTAGCCTGGCATTGGGGATAGACCTCAGGGGGGCACCCGGCGGCGGCAATCATCTCTAGGTATTCGCTGCCGGTCATGCTCACCGTACCGCTAGCCCTTTGGCCCATGTCGTACCAGGCATTGCGGAAGGCGGCGGGGAACTCATTCATCATCACGCCGCCGTTCTCTCCGTCGCTGATCTGCGTCACCAATGGCGGAATCGATACGCCCCCCAAACGACAGCGATCTAGGGTTTTAGCTTCGTAGTAGGGCTGCATCTGGCCCACTAGCTTGGTGTCTGAACCCTGGGTTTTGATTAGGGCGGTGATGGCGACGGTTTCCCCATGGGTGTTTTGGGCAACCAGGCGGTGAGGGAGATGGGGGGTGGTCAGGGGCTGACCCGTTAGGGTTTCCACCGTATGCTCCTGCAGCAGCACCCATTGATAGCCGCAGTCCACCAGGGCCTTGACAAAGGTGTAGAGGGCGTCAGGGTGATTGGGCAGTCCCATCTCCGGTAGGGAGAAGCCCTTGACGCGGCGCAAGGCCTCCCAGCCAAACAGGCTGGCAAAGTGGTGCTGCCAGGCCTGAATGTGTAGCTTGATGTCGGGCAGGGGGGTGGTGGGCACCACGGCGTGGCTCCACAGGGTGCCCAGCCATTCCACATAGGGCTGGTAGTCGGGGTCAGTGGTCAGCCGCCGCAGGTTGTCGAGGATGTCGGTGCGACCCATGGCCTGAAAGCCCCACAGCAGGTTGCCGGAGTAGTCCAGCATCACCCGGGGATGGTACCCCTGGCTCACCAAATCGGGAATGAAGTCCGCCATGCGGCTGTAGCAGTAGGCAAAGGAGCCCGCATTGTGGTTATCCCCCTCGTGGGGATGCTCAAACATATACTGCAGGTGGCTGATCAGCGCTCCGTCCGCGCCCGCCGGAATGGTGGGCTGGTGCATATGCAGGGCGATCGCAAACGCGGCGGAAATATCTTGGAGCTGCAGGCGGGTGCGAGGCAAAAAGGACGGCTCCTCGGGGCGCAGGGCAGCTTGCACATCTGCCTCCCAGCCGCAGATATTAGGCAGGCCATTGACCGTCTCGCTGAGGCTAGGCGGGGTGGCCTGATGGGGGGACGCTGCTGACATCGCTGGCATATAACACCTCGGCTCGCGAAGATTTATAAGATTGCTATAGTCTGGTAATAGACGCTCGAATGTGTGAAATCCAAGCTTGAATCCGAACTTGTCTCACTCTTGCAACTCTAGCCTAGATCACCCCCAGCATACTCCGGACCCGGCTCCCCCGTGTTCCCCTCCGGATTCCTCTGCAGCTATGGCTTCTGAACCATCCCTTCAGCCTCAAGAT
>JBCCAG010000113.1:0-8404 GCA_039814955.1 Cyanobacteria bacterium P01_A01_bin.135 | reverse complement strand
CGCTGCCGCAGCCCAAGTCAGCAATTCGGGGTTGCGGGGGAAGGGCAGGTAAGCTGTTCAAAATTTGGCGCGAAAGGTTGGGATCGCCGGGTCCTTTGTAGGCCAGGCCGCGGTGCAAGCTAATCAAAGCCTCAATGTATTCGGCTTGAGGGTCTGTGCTCATCGACAGCACTCCTGAAATTGGTATGCTCTAATGCTCTACTGAACCTACAGCGGCGAGGTCCGGCATCGGGAGGCGAGCAGGCCAGAAGCAGCGCTGAGATCTAAATCGGCTATCAGCAAGCCCGCTTGCCCGTAGGGTTGGTGACACAGGAGCGTTCCATCGGGGCGCGCCACCGCTGAAGTGGTGCCGGAGCCTTCGCTCGCGCAGTTCACCGAGGCGAAGTAGCAGGTGTTCTCTGCAGCGCGGCACAGGATCGCCTTTTCGTGAAAGGTGTTGGCCGGGTCGGCAAATGCCGTAGGGCGATAGCTCCCCGGTTCAGCCACATGGGCATGGGGGTGAAACACAACCTGCGCCCCCCGCCGCACGGCCCACCGCACCGTCTCTGGGTACCGCCACCCTTCGTGGCAGATCACGATGCCGAAGGTCAGCGGCCCGGCGGTAAACACCTGGCGTTCGGTTGCTTGCGCAGGGTAGATACCTTCCTCCGAGGGGTCGAGCTGCCCCTTGTCCTGCCATCCGGCAACTGTGCCATCTGGATTAATAACGCAAGCGGTAATCTGCAAGCCGCGCTCGGTCAACCGCTCCGTGCCCAGAATCACCGTGATGCTGGCTGCTTTGGCGGCTTCCGCCACCTCAGACCAGGCCTGCTGAAGAAATTCGGGATTGGGTAGTGGTGTGATTGTGCCTGGCCACCGGTATCCCGGAATGAAACATTCCGGAAAGCAAAGCACCAGCGCCCCTTTTTGACCGGCTTCAGCGATCGCCGATTTCGCCAGGGCAATAGACTCCTGCGGGGTTTGAGGTATGAGGACATTGGCAAGGGCGATGCGGACGATACTCACAGATTTTCATTCCCTGTGGCGGTAAGAGTTAGCGAAGGTTGCAGAGCTCTGGTTTTTCTCACAAAAGTATCAGTACAAGCTCAGAGGATCAACCCGTCGTTCTCAGCTAAGCGCCGCAAATTAGGACCAGTGACGCGCAGGACGCTAACCATACCGCCCTCAAGTCGTCACAGCCCAGGCATTACCTGTCGCCATTCCGCATTCGATGAGTTATTCCGTGCCCAACCCAACATAAAAAAGGCAATATGGTTTCAATTATCCTCCCGCCAACCGAGCCCAGGTCAGCCGCTTTTCTGCACAACGCTCCCAGTTCACAACCCTCGGCTTCCACGCGTCAAGGAACGGTTTACTTTGTCCGCCATGGCGAGAGCACCAGTAACGAGCGCAATATTTTTGCCGGGGTGTTGGACGTTGAGCTGACGGCGTTCGGTAAGATGCAGGCCCGGCAGGCGGGTCACGATATTAAGAAAAAGGGCGTCGCCTTCGATTCGGTCTATGTTTCGCACCTCAAGCGAGCCCGCCAAACCTGCGACATTGCCCTCGCCGTGAGCGGCGCACTCAAGTCTCCAGACACTCAGCCCTATATTGACCATCGCATTAGCGAAAAGTCCTTCGGCATCTTTGCCCAGCGCAACAAAAACCTGCTCCGCCTAGCCCTAGGCTACGACGGCTTCGAAGCATTGCTGCACTCCCACAATGAAACACCGCCATCTGGAGAGAGTATCCAGCAGGTTTATGACCGGGTAGCCCGATTCTATGAGGATGAAATTGTCCCTCGGCTAGCGCAGGGCGAAAATGTGCTGGTGGTCTGTCATCAGTATGTGCTAGAGCCCTTAGCGCTGTACCTGAGCGGCCTACCGGCAACAGAGTACCATCACCTCAAATTGCCCAACGGCAAGGCGCTCAGCCGAGAGGAATTGGTTAACTTCCAGCATAAAGAGTCGAGTGGTGCGGCCTCCCTGCGCAAAAAGGTCAACGACTTGGCCACCATGTGGGGAATTGGCCTCAGCGCCTTTGCATTTGTCATTGGGATGGCGATTAAGTCCCTCGTCGCCATTTCTATTCCCGCCATCCTGTTTACCGGAATTATTCTCCTCTGTCTGGCGGTGTCCACCTTTTACGCCTACCTCGATATTGACCTGAGGGCAAGCCGCCGCAAGGTCTCTAGAATGGTGACGACTGTCGTTAATGGGTGGATGCTGCTGCGCTGGGGTGGTGGCATTGCCCTACTGCTGTCGGGCTGGGTGTACCAAGGTCCCGATGATTTATATAAGGTGCTGTGGGTGCTGTTTTGGATGGTGCCGCCAGCCCTGTCTACCCCTGTCATGTCTATTCTTTGGGGCGGCAACCTTTACCCCTCAGCGGTCCTGTCCAAAGCCCTGTCTATCTTTGTCTCGGCGGCCCTAGTCAGCTTGCTCTCTGCGGTGATGCTGCCCATCAGCCCCACCAGCCTAGAGGTTTTCTACATCATCTTGGTGCTGGGTCTGGTGGTGCCCGGTGTGATTTCGCAGCTATGGCGGACCAAGTCCCCGGTGGAGTCCAATCACCACAGCAAGAACTGGAAGTTTATCGGGATCTTCGCCGGGGCGATTATGGCCTTCTCGGCAGGGCTACAGTTCACTCCCCCGCATCTGATCTCAGATGTCTTTTTGGGAACCAGTCCAGAGAGTTCCCTGGCCTGCCTGCAGCAGCTGGGAATTGCCTTGACGAGCTTGCTGCTGATGCGGGGGCTGGCCGCACTAGCGATCGCCCTGCCTAGAAAATGGGCCAATAAAGCCGAAGCTCAGGATGCCTATTTACTGCTGGTGACCCCTAACTTTTTCCTCTGGGCCTCTTTGCTGAGCGGCGCTAACCTGATGCAGGATCACCCCGTCCTGCAGTACGCCGTTTTCTGGGCGGCGTTTGGCTTCTTCTTCTTTCCGCTGCTGGAACAGCTGTTCTTTATGAATGTGTTTACGCGGCAGATGCTAAAGGAAGCCTTACGCGCTTCGCGGGTGACGGCCAAAGATGCCCACCATCTGTTTCACCAGTTTGACCGGGACAATGACCGGCTGCTAGACAAGGCTGAGCTATCGCTGCTGCTGCAGTTTATTGAGGAGCAGACCACCGGACAGCAGACCCTAGAGGATATCCGCCCCTACATCATCGAGCGGCTGTTTAGCACTTTGGATTCGGACCAGACGGGTGCTATTGATATTCACAAGTTTGAGAGCTACCTGTCCAAGAATGGGCTAGTGGTTAACCTAAATGCGGCCTGATAGGCTTGCTTCGCCAACTCACAAGCGGCGGCGTCCTACGCGCTGTGTGTCCTCGTAAATGGGGAGAGGCACGGACCCTCCCCCACTGCATCTGAATCAACACCCGAGGGAGCGGCTATTGACAGTGCGCCATAGCCAAGTATTATTTAGGAGTACTAATAATTAAGACTGCTAAGTAAAAGGAGAAATTGCTCATGCGACGTTTGATTGGTCTCTTGAGTACGGGTCTATTGAGTGCCGGGGTCATCTTGTCTGGAAGCTTTGGCCTTGCTACATTTCATGCCGAGACGGCAGTGGCCCTGCCCTCGGCATCGGGGTTGGAAATTCAAGTGGCTCAGGTCGAGTACATCGCTGACTTGGACCTGCTGGTATTTGAGCAGCAGTTAGCAGGGACCGTAGGGGCTACCCCTGAGCCTGCGGGTCAGCTCGATGGGGCTCCTGTGCTGGGCTATGTCTTTCCGACAACGTTGAGGACTGAAGATGTGGGTTTCGGAGACGTTGAAGGCATCGTGGCTTTAGCCGCTACATCTCACCCTGATTTTGATGACACTCCGCTGTGGGATGAGGATAACGACGCCGACTACGGCAATGACGGTGTCGTTTGGCATTCCCATTGGGTCGTGTTGACGCCAGATGAGCGGGTGGCCGGAGGGCTATCGGTGGCGGCCTTTGACCCAGATGATGCGGTTGTTATGCCGCCCACCAATCCAGGGATGGCGATTTACCTGGACTCGCCGGGCTTTTCGGTGGTGATAGATCAAAATACGCTGCGCGTCCTAGTGCCGGCACAGCGGGTGGGCCGCAATATCGATTTCAATTTTGACGCGGTCACAGCCTACATGGAGGTGAATACGAGTGACCAAAACCGGCCCATGCTGGGGGTGTATGAGGTCTACAGCGTTAGGTCTGGCGACTTGAGTTTGCCCTATGAGGTGCAGCAATGATAGTAGCAACAAATCGGCCCATCTTTCACCTGAAGCTGGCCCAGGTTTTGCAGGGAGAGTTCGACATCAAGGCGCTAAATCTCTTGGTGGTTTTTCAGGTCAACTGCCCCGGCTGCTTCCTGTACGCCCTACCGCTAGCCGCTCGACTACACGACCAGCACGGCGATCGCGTTAACGTTTTGGGTCTGTCTACGGCCTTTGAGGACTTTGACCTCAATACAGCAGAAAATACGCGCCGGCTGCTGGAGAGCGGTGAGGTCGTTGGCATGACGAAGCAGTACTGGCAGCGGCAGGGGGAATCCCGGTATGGGGTACCAATCCGGTTCCCTGTTGCGTTTGATCGCAGGGAAGACCATCGGGGCGGCTATACATTTCGAGCCAACCAGCTCCGGGGCACGCCGTCGTGGATTCTGTTCGATGAACGCTCTATGATATTGGCACAGTGGTTTGGCCACAAGCCTGAATCGGAGGTGGAAGCAATTCTACACCAATCACTTCCAAGCTAGTGGCTCCCCGCCAGTTCCCCTGACAATGCCGATGGCCAATCCGTTTGATACCCTCAACGAGCCCATTGCTCAACGCATCATTACCGGGCTTGCCAAGGTGAGTACGGCGTTGCGCAGCCAGGCCTGGCAGGGGGCAGAGGCGCAAGGGCTGACGCCAACCCAGGGCCAAGTATTAACCCTGCTGCAGTCGGCTACTGGGGATGGAATGCGGCTATCGGCGATCGCAGCAGGCTTAGCCACGAGCCCCGCCACGGCCAGTGATGCGGTATCTACCTTAGTGAAAAAGGGGCTAGTCACCCGGGAGCGGGCCACCGACGATCGCCGCGCCATCGCCATTCGCCTCACCGATGCAGGCTTAGCGCAGGCGCAGCAGGCCGCGAGCTGGCCCGACTTTCTTCTAGATGCGGTCGATACCCTGCCGCCGGATGAACAGGCGATCTTTTTCAAAGGGCTAACCGCCATCATTCGGAAGCTGCAGGAGCAGAACAATATTCCCGTGTCGAAGATGTGCGTCACCTGTCATTACTTTGCGCCCTACGCACACAAGGATGGCGATCGGCCTCACCACTGCAATTTAGTGGATGCGCCCTTTGGCGATCGCGATTTGCGATTGGATTGCCCGGAGCATCTACCCTAAGTCCAGCCCAAGGTCCAAGAACCCGACCAAACTGTATCGAAGCCATTGGCATCCGGTTTTAGCCGCAGGGTCTTCACCTCGCCGGTCCCAATTTTGTAGATCAGCAGATATCCATCACCATTGCCAAAGTAGGGAGAAAAAGCGGTCCAGGATTTAGTCCAGTTCATCGTCTTAATGGTCCTTACCCCTTGACCATTGCGGTTAAACTTCATAATCTTCGCAAATCCCGTCTCGGCCTTATAGCCAAATAGGTACATCTCGCCTCTGTGGCTAATAGGCACCAGAGTGCTGTAGCCGGTAGACCACTCGTCGTCCCAGACAGGGCTCGTGGAAATGTTGTCGCCCGTACCCGTTAGCTCGACGATTTTAGCCGCGCCATCGCCGCCTTTGTACAGGAACAAGTACTGCTTAGAACCTTGGGCATAAGGCACGATGGCGGTACGTCCCTTAATCCATGTGCGACTATATACCGTTTCTGCCCCATTGCTAGAAGGGACGATTCGATCGATGTTGGCATAGCCATGAACGGAATCATAGGCCAGGAAGTAGCGCTCTCCGTTTTTGCTAAAGGGGATAAAGTGGGTCCATCCCGGCGCCCATTTCCCAGAGCTGAGGGTGGTTACGCTGTCACCGCCCAGGCCCAATCGCAAGAATTTGACTTCTCCTGTCGCTTGCTTATAGGCGATCGCGTGGGGTTGCCCAGAAGCCCCTTTGAAAGGTGCAAAGTGGGTCCAGCCTTTTGACCAGGTTTTATCGTAGGTGGTGGTCACCGAGCCGTCCGAATTCATGCGCAGGATCTTGGTGGCACCGTTGCTCGGCTTGTAGACCAGATGGTAGCGCCTACCTCCGCGGTGCCAGCCCATGAACGAATTGCCGGCGCAGTTTTGACTCATAATCCGCTCGCCGTCTCTCCACTCGTCTGGATTGTCGGCGTGGGTGCGAATTGAAGACCCGTTAAACTTTACGCGAACCGCGTTCTTAATCCCCTTATCGGGGTCATAGTGGTCAAGCTGGGTGTAGTGCTGGTGTAAGACGGTAGTAGCCCCCGTTTTGCCCGTACGGCCGAGCTGTTCTCCCTGGGCGACTTTCTGACCAACCGCGATGGGCCAGGGGATGTCTTCCTGCATGTGGTAAGAGTTAGCGGTTATCCAGCCGCCGCCGTGGTCAATGGCGATCCCCCATCCCCCCGACTGGCCGGTATTTTGGCTTTTGATGACGGTGCCTGCCGCCGATGCCACGACCGCCCGGCCATCTGAGGTATTCACCCGGTTGCTGTCGAACTCGGACAGGTCGATGCTGTCTTGGTCCGGTGAGTGACTGTCATACGTCCTCGCTTCCCACACCTGCCCGCAGGGAAACGGCGCTTGAAAGAATGGACGGGTCGCCGCCGTCCCTTTAGGATTGGCGATCGCCGCACTCGGGGAAGAAAGCAATAGGATGGCACATAGGCTCCAAAGGCCAATTGCACGCATGGATTTGTGGATATACTGTCTGATCATTTCCATCTCCAATGGTTGAAACAGCAAGGCAGAAGCTCACCCCAGCAACCCAACTCTAAACGTACTTTTCGTATTTGTCGTTACCTGAAATGTCGCCAGTCTGCAGCAGATGACTTGCTTGTTTTGTCACTTAAAGTCATTCAAGCTTCAGAAAGTCATTCAAGCTTTAGGTTTGCTAGGTTTTACTAGCACTCCAATCTAACCTACGCTAGCTTGTCAGATATGGGCCAAGGACACGGTTTATGAACCCACGCCGCATCCAGCTTCCAGAATTCGACTGCCAGGTGAATAAGATGTGTCAGAATGCAACAGTTCGACTAAGGTTGATGCTTGATCTTGCAGCCGAATGTTTTCCCTACGGTCATACCCATGTACGTATTTCTTGGTCATGGAGCTCGTCTGCTAAGTCCTTCATTCATCTGTGGCAGGGAGTTATGATACCAGCCTATTTGCTTAAGCTACAAGCACACTAATTTTGTACAGAGCCAGCTAGCGCGCTTTTAACCGGCGCGGCGCACGAAGGTGAGATGCCGCGCCGATGTCACACCGCACCCGGCTGAGCAAATGCTAGGCGTCAGGCGTTTCACTACGCCATCTTTTCATTTCTTCTTCAATAAAATGATTCACCAAATCGGTATATAGCTTCTCGATAACGTCGGGGCTTAGCCCCTGATTTTGCGCCCAAAGCCGACGTTGTTGAAGCATAGCTTCGAATCTTTCGGGGGCGCGAACGGATGATTCACTGGTTTTGAACTTGGCCGCTGCTTGGACGTACTGAAAACGTTTACCAATAAGAGTAATGATAGCTTTGTCCAGGCGATCAATTTCCGCACGGATGTCTCCCATACCGGAGCATTCAGCGGGTTCTTTCTCGTTTTCAAATTGCATAGGTGCTCTTCTTAATAGCGATAGGGACTTGCCCTCGCTAAAGCGATCGCCGCCCAGCACCTAAACGATATCTGAGCAGCGATCGCAAAGCTATACAGAGTCACTAGTTGTGGCAGCCGCAGTCCGACATCCGGCAGGTTCCCCCTCCTTGATGCCCGTTGGCGCAGGCTTCACTGCAATAGTACTGGCCGTCTTTTTCTAACGCGGTGCTGGTATCCACCACACACTGGCAGTCGCCGCAGGCGCATTTTACTTGGGTCGCTGTAGCCATAGGGTCCTCCTTAAAAAGCTAAGATAGTAATATCTGAACAAGCGTTCATGCATAGAAGAATAACACATGAACAAATATTCAGGTATTTGTTCGAGGTTAAGATTTGGGGCTACGGCCCTAAAGCCCAGTCGATTTACGCTAGCTTGGTTTGGTTATGACCCAGTCCACCGCCCCTCAGGAAAGTCATTCCCTGAATGAAGCTCCCACCGAAGCCCTCAGCATGGAAAAAGCCCAGCGCATGGCCGCCTTCTTCGGCGTTCTGGGCGACCCTAACCGCTGGCGCATCCTATCAGTGCTGGCTTTAGGGGAGCTGCGGGTGAGTGAGGTTGCTGCCGCCGTTGAAATGAGTGAATCCGCCGTCTCCCATCAGCTGCGGGTGCTGCGTACCGCCCGGCT